>JANNSA010000223.1:0-5623 GCA_031402115.1 Hyphomicrobiaceae bacterium
GCCGACTGGAGCTGGCTATGCCCAGCAGTCAAAGCAGATTGGCAGTGTGCAGCGTTAGCGCCCGGCCAGATTGCAGACTGGCGGCGACACCCGCCACAGGTCTCAGCGTCGGTCTTAGGCGCCGCGCCACGGAATGCGATCAGACCCCTTGAGCTGGTTTTGGTCCCATGGGTGACCTCATAAGTGTTGTCCACAGTTCGGCGCAACCCTCCATGCACAGTTGATCCAGAATTTATCCACAGCTTTGTCAATACGGCGCTTTGTACCGCCAAGACCTTGATTCGTTACGCGCGCAATCCGTTCCGCTTGAGGCCAGCCGAGGTCGCTTTGGGGCATGGCAGCTATGCAGGTGAATTGACTTTTCCCCAGCGCCGACAGAGTTTGTCCGTAGTCAAACGGTGGGGCGTACGATCATGAATTCTGATCTGGCTGGTTTTGCGGACGTTCGGCCAATTGCGGTCGATGACTATGCGACGGTGCGCCATCTGCATGCGTCGTCAATACGCGCCTTTGCGGCGGAACGGCTCACCATCGACGAGGTGGATGCGCTGCTCGACTATGTCCACAGCCCAGCCTACATGGACCGGATTCATGCGGCGGATCCGATGGGCGCTTGGATCGACGATGAGCTCGTGGCGACTTCTGGCTGGAAGGTCGCCGACGACACCGGGCAAATGGCGCGCATCACACAATTGCATGTGTCGCCCTTGTTCGCCGGCGGTGGACTAGGCCGGCTGATGCTGGCCGTCGCCGAGGACCGCGCACTGACCGGCGGGTTCACACGCATCGGTGTCCGCGCCATCGAGAGTGGTGCGCCGTTCCTCGTGCACATGGGCTACGAAGTCACTTCGCACGGCGTGCAGCCATTGCCCTCCGGCGTGTCGGTGCCCGTCGTGTTCCTGCGCAAGCGCCCGGCGCGGGTGCCCATCCTCGATCGGCTCAGCATTCCGCAGGTGGAACACCGCAGGTTCGAGACCGTGAACTGAACTGAACGTCGGGTGCGATAGGCCAACTGGGCCGTATCGCACCCTATTCCGCTGCGATGCGCTCGTCGCCGCGCAGCAGGAAGCCGCCGCTCTGGCGCGCCCATAGATCAGCGTAGAGCCCACCCTTTACTAGCAGTTCCTGGTGGCTGCCCTGCTCGACAATGCGCCCAAGGTCCATGATCACCAGCCGGTCCATGGCCGCAATCGTCGACAGCCGGTGGGCGATGGCGATCACGGACTTGCCCTGCATCAAATTGTACAGCTGCTCCTGAATCGCTGCTTCAACTTCCGAGTCGAGCGCCGACGTTGCCTCATCAAGAATGAGGATTGGCGCGTCCTTCAACAGGACGCGGGCAATGGCGATGCGTTGCCGCTGGCCGCCTGACAGCTTGACGCCGCGTTCTCCGACATGCGCGGCGTAACCCGTGCGGTCGCGGTGATCGGAGAGGCCGAGGATGAACTCGTGGGCCTGCGCCCGCCGGGCCGCCGCGATCGCCTGTGCCTCGGTCGCGTCGGGCTGGCCATAGCGGATATTGTCGAGCACCGAACGGTGCAGCAGGGACGTATCCTGCGTCACCATGCCGATCTGGGCGCGCAGGCTCTCTTGCGTGATGCCAGCGATATCCTGGCCATCGATCAGGATGCGGCCACTCTCCAGGTCGTAAAAGCGCAACAGCACATTGACGAGGGTCGATTTGCCCGCGCCGGAACGCCCGACAATGCCAACCTTCTCGCCGGCTGCAATCGACAAGCTCAAGTCATCGATCACACCGCCGCTCTTGCCATAGTGAAAGCCAATGTTCTGATAAGTGATTGCACCCTTGGAGACCCGCAGCGGCATCGCAGCGGGCGCATCGGTCAGCCCTAAGGGTCGCGCGATCGATTCCATGCTCTCATGGATCGTGCCGATGTTCTCGAAGATGCCCGAAAGCATCCACATGAACCAGCCTGACATGTTCATCAGCCGCATGGCTAGCCCAGTCGCCACCGCCATGGCACCAATCGAAACCGCACCAATGCTCCACAACCACAGCACGGTGCCGGTCACCGATACCAGCAGCACGCTGTTCAGTGACCACAGCACGATCTCCATCAATGTGTTGAGCCGCAACTGCCGTTGATACTTGGCGAGATGGTCTTGCATCGCTTCTAGCGCATAATCATCCTCGCGCGTCGTGTGCGCGAACAATTTGACGGTGGCGATATTGGTGTAGCTGTCGACAACGCGGCCGGTGACCATTGAGCGGGCATCAGACACGGCATTCGACATTCGCTCAATGCGCGGCACGAAGTACCAAAGCGCGCCGATGTA
Organism: Hyphomicrobiaceae bacterium; assembly: GCA_031402115.1. Classification (GTDB taxonomy): domain Bacteria; phylum Pseudomonadota; class Alphaproteobacteria; order Rhizobiales; family Hyphomicrobiaceae; genus JANNSA01. The sequence goes on from JANNSA010000223.1 coordinate 2,299, forward strand.
AGCGATCAACCACAGCGTCAGTGGGATCATCAGCCGCCAATCCGCCACCAGAAACAGAGCGATCGCACCAATCCAGTGAACGCCAACCCAGACCACCACGTCACAGACATTGGTGGCGACATCGCGCACCGCCGATCCAGCTTGCATAACGCGCGTGGCGATGCGGCCAGCGAAGTCATTCTGAAAGAAGGTTAGGTTTTGCCGGAGCACATAGCGGTGCGCCAACCAGCGGATGCGGCTGTTGACTGGCCCGCTGACGACCTGGTTCTTGGTCAAATCGGCGAGCGCGGAGAACGCGGGCCGCAGCAACAGTCCGATCATGGCCATGCCAGCCAGTTGCCAGCCGTGCTCCACAAAGAAGCGCTGTGGCGTTTGCGCGGCGGTCATCTGATCGACCAGCGTCCCGACGAACGCGTACATGGCAATCTCAATGACGGCGCCGATCAATGACAGCACGGCAAGGAGCACATAGGCCGGCCAGACCGGGCCGATATACGACCAGAAGAACGGCCAAAGCCCCGACGGCGGCGTTTCCACCTGGGCGCGCGGGAAGGCATCAATGCGGCGCTCGAACCAGGCATTGAGCCCGAGCCAGTGCCGCTCGATTGCAGCCAGATAGGTACGCAACATGGCGGGCTCCAAACTCAAGTGCTGTGGCACGGGCCGGGCACTTGCCGGCAATGGCTGCAGCACGTGCTGTCGCCTGCCAGGCCGCGGGCACCGAGTGGCGAGACCAATCAGTGGCCGTGTTCGCGAAGGCCAGCGTGGGAGCGCACGATTGCCGAGTGTGACACACCCCTGGTCGCCGCCGCTACCCAGTGAGAGTGTAAGAGGTTCAGTCGAGAACACCAGCGATGTCAGCTGCGTCGAGTACCCGGTCGATCCAACGATTGAGCTGCTCCAGATCCGCGTGCTCAATGCGCGCGCGATAAGCGTCAGACGGAGCGCCAAAGCGCTTTTCGACGAGCTGCAGAAGTGTCTCCGCCTTGCCGCGTGCGAGGCCGCGTGCGAGGCCCTTCTGCAGGCCACGTTCCTCAAGTACGTCGAGAATACTCATGGTGTCGCCTCTGTGGTTCTCTTCGACAGCCTCCGCAGCCTCCGCCAGCCGCGCCGGATCGATCCGGATCGGGCTGCTGTCAAGATAGAGGAGAATGCGTTCGATTTCCATGCGGTCAAGCCGCTGCGCCGCGCGCAGGACCGGTTCGAGGTTGCCGTCGAGGTCGGAGCGCAACACATATTTCATGGCGATGAGAAATGCCTTCAGGCGATTTTGGTGTGACAGTTGGTCGTCAGCGATGCTGCTCAGATCAACCAGTTCGTGGACGAAATCAGGCACCGCGCGCGCAAGCGCCGGAGGCAGGTCTCCGAACATATCGCGGAATGCCGTCGATCCTCGCCAGCCCTGCGGGCCGTGGTGCACGACAACACTGAGCACGGGCGGCAACGGCAGGCCGTGTTTGTCCGCGAGCCAACTTTCCCAAATGCGCAGCATGTAGCCGAGCACTTGCAGTGGCGTCAGCGGATCAGGCGCCGACTTGTGCTCAAATATGATGAACGCCAACGCCTCGCGCTCGCCGCCCGCTTCGGTTCGCAGGCAAACCCGGAACAGCAGGTCTGTATGGTAACGGCGCAATTGCGGGCTAACGAACGAACCATTGATGCGCTGTGGCAAAGCGGCCGTCAGTACACCGGCGATGTCCGCATGCAGGTGCTCACGCAGGAACGCGTCAACCGAGCCTACATCGCTCAGCATGTGCTTGAAGAATGCATCATGCGGCCCCAGTCCTGGCGATCGCGCCATGGCAAGCTCTCCGTCGCAGGTTCAGATAGCCTAGCGAACTTTGGCGACGGCGCTCACCAAGGTAATGTCCTGGGCTCAACTCGGCCTACCAGTTGATTGTGGTTGGCAAGCCAGGACAACAATTGCCCGCTCCAGCTGTTGCCGTAAGATGCCAGTATGGGTTTTGGCGACGGGGAACCGCGTGACGAACGGCAGCGTGAACAGCAGCAGAGACGTGGTGATTGTCGGTGGCGCGGCGATGGGGGCTTCCGTCGCTTTTCACCTGAAGCGGGAACTCGGTTTCGCCGGCTCAGTTCTGGTGATCGAGAAAGATCCGACCTATGCGCGAGCATCCACCTCGTTGTCAGCGTCCGGCATCCGCTTGCAGTTTTCGACGCCCGACAACATCCGGCTGTCAGAGTTTGGCGTGCGCTTCCTGAAATCGATGCGCGAGCGCTTTGGTCCCGAAGCCGACCCAGCTTTTCACGAACGCGGTTACTTACTGACGGCGGGGCCTGACGGCTTTGGCATTCTTGTATCGAACACCGCCATTCAGCGGCAGGCCGGCGCCGATACTGAGTTGCTGACGACAGCAGCACTGGCTGAACGATTCCCATGGTTGAATTGCGTTGGCTTGTCGGGTGCCACCCATGGCACTAGTCGCGAGGGCTGGTTTGATCCAGCGGCGCTGCTCGGCATGCTGAAGCGCGAGGCGCAAGGAGCTGGCGCCGAGTTCCGCACCGGTGAGGTGATCGGCCTGGAGGCTAGCGCCAGTGCCATCACCGCAGTCCGTTTGGCAGACGGCACGCGCGTCGCCTGCGGAACAATGGTCAACGCCGCTGGCCCATCGGCCGGCGCCGTCGCCGCCATGGCTGGCATTGCCTTGCCGGTGGAACCACGCAAGCGCACGGTGTTTGTCGTGCATTGTCGCCAGGCACCGCCCGGCATGCCGTTGATTGGCGATATCTCGGGCGTTTGGATCAGACCCGAGGGACAGTTCCACATCTGTGGTTGGACGCCTCCTGACAGCGACGACCCGACAGCGGCGGCCCATGATTTCACGCCCGACGACGAGCAATTTGAGTCAGTCGTCTGGCCGGCGCTCGCGGAACGGATACCGGCGTTCACGGCGACCAAAGTGGTGCGCGCTTGGGCAGGGCACTACGACTACAATACCTTTGATCAGAATGGTGTGATCGGGCCGCATCCAGAATTGACGAACTTTTACTTCATCAATGGCTTCTCGGGACACGGCATCCAGCAGGCGCCCGGCGCTGGTTGCGTCATTGCCGAGATGATCGCGCTTGGCCAATCGCGGTGCCTGGACGTTGGCGCGCTCGGCTATGCGCGCATCCCGGCCAACGCACCGCTGGTGGAAGTGAACGTGATCTGATGGCGACGATCCTGGCGATCTCCTCGGAAGTGGTGCGCGGCCATGTCGGCAACGCAGCCGCCCGCTTCGTGCTGCAGCGGCTTGGCCACACGGTCTGGTCGATGCCGACCGTGATCCTGTCGAATCATCCGGGGCATGCCCATACCGCAGGC
>JANNSA010000224.1:0-4395 GCA_031402115.1 Hyphomicrobiaceae bacterium
CGCTGCGCTACGAATTCGATGCTGCGCGCATAGACTTTGTCGGTCGGCGACCAACGTGTCGTCAGGTCAGCGAACGTCACCGGGCGATTGATCTTCTGGGCCCACGGCAGGATGATGCCGGTCACATCGCGCGTGCGCTGAGCAGCGGGATTGTCCAGCGGCTTGCCTGAGTACAAGCGGATATGGCCAAGATGCGCCAGCACGCCAGTAGAAACGTCGGGGAAGCGCTCGCCGGGCACGCCGCCGCCGGTGGCGCCAATGCCCGCGAAATTGTTCTGTGACGTGCTGACGTCGCCCGGCTTGCCGTTTGGCCGGTGGTAGCGCAGCCAGTTGGTCTCGACGATCATTTGAAAGAACGCATAGTCCCAGCGGACGCCTAGCGTCTTGCCATGTTCCTGGTAGCGCGCCGCTGCTTCCCTGAACTTCGGTAGCAGCTTCTTGTTGCGCTGCATGACATAGGCCGTCAGCCGCTCCGGCGTGACGCAGGCGGGCACTTTGTTCTTGGCCGAAGTGAGAATGACAGGTGGCGACGCGGCGAAGCTGGCGGAGGCGCCAAGCGCGAGGCTGATGGCGGCGGCGGCTAAGGCGGTTTTCATCATGTCGTTGCGACCCAATACGCTGTACGCCGAAGTGACGCGAAGAACTCGGCAAGGGAACCGCCAAGCGGGCTGAAAGATGGCAGCCCTGCCCGAACAGCACCGTCAGATGATTCATCGCTCTGGTAGGGTTACTATTCCGTTACTTTCGGCCGGAATTAGGCGGGCATCGCACGAAACTGTGTCGCAGCCCACTTTGTGAACTGTCTTTCAACAGTGCAATAGCTCGATAAAAACATTAGGGGAGCGGCCCGTTATGGACCTCTCCCCTTGTCATGACGGGAACAGTTTTTGTAGGTCTTACAGGGCACTACCGACAAAGGCGGTGGCTTTGCAAGCCAATCCCTGCTGCTTCAACTTTGCACAGGCCGCATTGGCCTGCTGCACGTTGGCGAACGGACCCGCCAGCAAGCGGAAATTTTCGCCTGACGGTGCTGAACGAGCAGTCAGCCCCTGCAATGCGGGACCGTGCTGTTCGTTCAAAAGCTCCCAGCTGAGGCGCAAGGCTTCCGGCGATGTTGACATCGCCAGCTCAACACCGAATGGCTTGGTTGCGGCGGCTGGCTTGGGAACCAACGGTGTCGGTGGCGAGGCCACTGCAACCTTGGCTACAGACTTGGCCGGCGCTTTGACCATTTGCTTGACTGGCAACGGCGCCGGCGCGTCGATCACCAGACCATCGATCCCTGAATCCGACGAACTCGGCTGCGGCTTGACAGCGGCAGCCTGCGTCGTGGCGGCTGGCGCTGGCATCAGGCTCTTGGCCTGCTTGCCGCCTTTGGCCGTTTCCAATTGCTGCAGGCGATCCTCGAAGGCGCGCGCATTGCCGGCCAAGTTCGCTACCTGCTGCTGCATGTCATTGAGGGCCAGACCGGCTTCAGTTGTCTGATCCTTACTCTGCTTGACGATGTCGTTCTGTGCGTCCACCGCTTGTTTGAGTCCCGTCACTTCATCGGCCAAAATCACAACGTCCTGCCGCGTCTGTTCAAACGTAGCGGTGCCTGCCTCGGCCGTCGCACTGCTTCGCAACAGGTCCGGCGCGATCAAGGTGACGCCGAGATAGCCGAGCGCGCCAAGCCCAAGCAGCGACCAGATCAGCACTTGCGTGTTCGACGGGCCAGCTGCCCGCACAGCCGGTTGCGTTCGCTCATGCATTGGCGTCACGTCGGCGCCAAAGCCGTTGTCCTGGTCGAGCCCATCAAAGTTTGCACCATCATGATCACCTTGATTGTATTTGCTCATGGGATGGCGTCCTCGCGCGACAATTGTAGGGATTGCAGCCGGTTTGCAGAAATACGCGAGTACAACTTCCGGCGGTCTCCCGCTGACTGCTGTCTGAGTCGCAAGGGCGCCGCAATTACCGTCCGCCGCTGTGGCTTGTCAGCTTGTGGATGTGGCGGCAATGCAACATTGAAATTTGCGGGACTCGGTGTTCGGTTTGTTGCGAAGTCAGCAATCAGGTGTGACCGCGCAGCGGTTGTCGGCTGTCATGAAATCATGGCAAACCGGCCGCCAGTGACTTGGCAAGGTCAATGCAACCTGGTGCCGTAGCCACTGACTTGGTGGCGACTGAGGAATTCCCTGTGACCGAAAGACGACTGCTGATCATCATCCTGGCTGCCGGCAAGGGCACGCGGATGCTTTCGGCCCAACCCAAGGTGCTGCACAGCATCGCCGGTCGCTCGCTTCTGGGCCATGTCATGGCAGCGGCGGCTGGGGCTGGCGCCGTGCGCACGGCTGTCGTCATCGGTCCGGGCATGGATGATGTGCAGGCTGAAGCGCTGCGCCACGACAGCCAGGCCGCGATCTTTGTGCAGAATGATCAGTTGGGCACCGCTGATGCGGTACGGGCCGCCCGGTCCGCAATTGCCGAAATGGGCGACAGTGGCGAAATCGTCGTGCTGTTTGGCGATACGCCATTGATGTCGGCGGCGACCATCAGCAAGGCGGTTGCGGCGCTGCGGTCAGGCAGTGATAGCGCCGTGGTTGGCTTCGAAGCGGCAGACCCGACTGGCTACGGCCGGTTGATCACATCGGCGGAAGGCCAATTGCTGGCAATCCGCGAGCATAAAGAGGCGAGTGCGGCAGAACGCGCAGTCCGCTTGTGCAATTCCGGCGTCGTGGCTTTCCGCGCCTCTGGTTTCCTTGCGGTGCTCGACGCGATCGGCAATGCCAACGCCAAGGGCGAGTTCTATTTGACCGACGCGATTGAGATTGGCCGCCAGCATGGCCGCACTGCCAGTGTCGTGATCGCGACGGAAACTGAGGTGCTCGGTATCAACGATCGCGGCCAGCTGGCTGAGGCGGAAGCGGTGTTCCAGCGCGCCCGGCGACTTGCCATGATGGCTGCCGGCGTCACCCTGGTGGCACCAGAAACGGTCTATTTCGGCCATGACACGGTAATCGGCGCCGATACGGTCGTTGAGCCATTCGTCGTATTCGGGCCGGGCGTCACGGTCGGCCAGGGCGTCACCATCCGGTCCTTCACGCATCTCGTTGGCCATGACGCCAAGGCCAAGCAGGGCGCTGCCATTGGCGACAAAGTCGAATTGGGGCCCTATGCCCGCATCCGGCCCGGCGCCGTGCTCGGCGACGGCGTCCATGTCGGCAACTTCGTCGAGGTCAAGAACGCGACACTGGAAGCCGGCGCTAAGGCCAATCATCTAAGCTATATCGGCGATGCGCGGGTCGGCGCTGGCGCTAACATCGGCGCGGGCACCATCACCTGCAATTATGACGGTTTCAACAAGCACAAAACCGATATTGGCGCCGGCGCCTTCATCGGCTCCAACTCGGCGCTGGTCGCCCCCGTCAAGATCGGTGATGGCGCGATTATCGGGGCCGGCAGCGTCATCGCCCGCGACGTCGCCGCCGACGCTCTAGCCGTGACGCGCGCACCGCATGACGAGCGCGCCAATTGGGCCTCGCGCTTCCGCCAGATGATGAGCCGCAAGAAGGCGGCGAAGTCGTAGTTTTAGATACAGCCGACGTCAGGAGATCAGCCCATGTGCGGCATCGTTGGAATTCTCGGCAAGGAGCCGGTTGCGGTCGGCCTCGTCGACGCACTGAAGCGGCTGGAGTATCGCGGCTATGACTCGGCCGGCGTGGCGACGCTGGAGGCCGGTAAGCTCGACCGCCGCCGCGCTGAGGGCAAACTGCGCAATCTCGAACTCAGGCTGTCCAATCAGCCGCTCAAAGGCCGCATCGGCATTGGCCACACGCGCTGGGCGACGCATGGCAAGCCAGTCGAACGCAACGCGCATCCGCACATGAACGATCGCGTCGCTGTCGTGCACAATGGCATCATCGAGAACTTCCTCGACCTGAAAGCGGAGCTGACCGCCAAGGGGCACGAGTTCCATTCCGAAACCGATACTGAATGCGTGCTGCATCTGGTCACGGACTATCTCGACCAAGGCCATGCGCCCGTGGAAGCCGCACGGCTCGCTTTGCCACGGCTGACCGGCGCCTTCGCGCTCGGCCTGATTTTCGCTAGCAATGACAACCTGATGATTGGCGCCCGCAACGGCCCGCCGTTGGCCATCGGCCACGGTGACGGCGAGATGTATCTCGGTTCCGACGCCATCGCACTGGCGCCGTTCACCGACGACGTCACCTATCTGGAAGATGGCGACTGGGTGGTGCTGAAGCGCTCCGGGGCCGAGATTTTCGACCTGGCAGGCAAGCCTGTGCAGCGTGCGATGATCAAGTCGCAGGCTGGCGGCATGTTGGTCGACAAGGGCGCCTACCGCCACTTCATGGCCAAGGAAATCCATGAGCAGCCGGAAGTCATCGGCCA
>JANNSA010000225.1:0-14119 GCA_031402115.1 Hyphomicrobiaceae bacterium
CCGTCGCGCGCGCGCTTGGCGTACTCGGTGATGGTGCCTTCAACTTGTGCCAGCGACAGCTGGTCGGCGTTGCGCAGCACCGGCACCACCAGGCCACGATCGGTGCCGACGGCGATACCGAGGTGGTAATAGTTCTTATAGACCACGTCATTGCCGTCGATCTCGGCGTTGACGGCGGGCACTTCTTTCAGGGCCTGCACGCAGGCCTTGACGAAGAAGCCCATGAAGCCAAGCTTGATACCGTGCTTCTTTTCAAACAGTTCCTTGTACTGCGTGCGCAGCTCCATCACTGCGCCCATGTCGACATCGTTGAAGGTCGTCAGCATGGCGGCAGAATTCTGCGCGTCCTTCAGGCGGCGGGCAATGGTTTGGCGTAGCCGCGTCATCGGCACGCGCTCTTCGCGGCCACCGTCCTCGGCGCGAGTCGGCACGCGGGCGACGATCGGCGTCGCTGCCGCGGCGGCGGCGGGGCGCGCTGCGGCGGCGAGCACGTCTTCTTTCAGCACCTGGCCGCGCTTGCCGGAGCCTTGGTCGACGTCGATGCCGTTCTCGGCCATGAGCTTGCGGGCGGACGGCGCCGGCGGCATGATCAGGCTCCCGACTGCCGCAGCAGGTGCCACGGCGGCGGGCGCGGCGGCAACAGGCTTGGCGGCAGGGAGCGGCGGCGGCGCGGGAGGAGTAGCAGGTACGGCACCGGTTACGCCCGTGCCCTCGACAATGGACCCAAGCAGCGCACCGACCAGCACCGTGGCGCCGACGGCGGCCTCGTGCGCGCCCATGACCCCGGCGGCCGGGGCTGGCACTTCCACGGCCACCTTCTCGGTTTCCAACTCGACCAGCGGCTCGTCCGCCTTGACGGCTTCGCCCGGCTTCTTCAGCCATTTGGCGATGGTCGCTTCCTTGATTGACTCGCCCAGCGTCGGAACGCGGATTTCGGTGGCCATGAACAAGTCCTTCTCGCCGGGAAACAAGCGCCGCTGCTGTTGACCTCAATCAGGGCCGAACCCGATTGATGTCAACCCCTCAGACACACTACCTTCCGTTGCCGGGCGCATGGCACTACGATCGAACTGTCACGGAATAAGGATCAGGCCATGAGTATTGCGGTGTTTGGCAGCGTCAACGTCGATGTCACAGCCTATGCCGAGCGGCTGCCGAAGCCCGGCGAAACCATTCATGGCACATCCTACCTGACCGGGCTGGGTGGCAAGGGCGCCAATCAGGCGGCAGCGGCGGCGCGGCTGGGGAGCCAGGTCGCGATGATTGGGCGGATCGGCACCGATGGTTTCGGTGAATTGGCGCGGCGCGAGCTGGCGGCGTTTGGTGTTGAGCTGGAACATCTGCTGGCGGATGCCGGAAGCGCCACAGGCATCGCCGTCATTGGTGTCGATGCGCGGGGCGAAAACGTCATTACGGTCATCGCCGGCGCCAACCATGACGTTAGCAGTACTGACAGCGCGCGCGCCGCCACGGTACTTGATCACGCCAAAGTGCTGCTGTTGCAACTTGAAGTGCCCGTTGCCGCCAATATCGCGGCGGCGGCGCGGGTGCGAGCCGGCGGCGGCATGGTGGTGCTCGATCCTGCACCGGCACCAGCCGGCGGTTTACCTGCGGAGCTGATCGCGGCAGTCGACATCATCACGCCGAATGAGACGGAGACGGCGGCGTTGACGGGATCAGCGCCGGGCAATCCGGCGGAGGGGCTGGCGGCGGCGCGCGCGCTGAAAGCACGTGGACTTACGGCAGCCATCGTCAAGCTCGGCCGCCAGGGCGCTTGCGTCAGTGGCCCCGACGGTGATCACCACATTTTGCCATTCGCGGTTACGGCGATTGATACGGTCGCGGCCGGTGATTGTTTCAATGGAGGACTGGCGCACGCCCTGGAACGCGGCCTGCCAATGCGTGAAGCGGTCCGGTTCGCTTGTGCTTGTGGGGCGCTGGCGACGACTAAGAAGGGCGCCGCCGCCGCCGCGCCAACGCTTGCCGAAGTTGAAGCCCTTTTAGCGCGCGGCTGATTGGCCCGTGAAACCGGAGGCTGGAAAGCCCATGTCAACGCAAAGCCAATCCACGCAACGCCAGTCAACGCCACCCGGCGCGCCCGCTCGCCGCTTTACCGCGCCCGACATCCGCAATCGCAAAGGCGGCGAGCCGATCGTGTCGCTGACGGCCTATCATGCGCACACGGCCCGGATCGCCGATCCGCATGTGGAATTCCTGCTGGTCGGCGATTCGCTTGGCATGGTCATGCATGGCTTTGAATCGACCGTGCCGGTGCCGCTCGAGCTGATGATCATGCATGGCCGCGCGGTGATGCGCGGTTCAAAGCAGGCGCTGGTGGTCGTCGACATGCCGTTTGGCAGCTACGAAGAGAGCCCGTCGGTCGCCTTCCGCAACGCCGCGCGGGTGCTGAAGGAGACTGATTGCGGCGCCATCAAGCTGGAGGGCGGGCGGCGCATGGCCGAGACTATCCACTTCCTGACCGAGCGCGGCGTGCCAGTGATGGCGCATATCGGCCTGACGCCGCAGTCGATCAATGTGCTCGGCAGTTATAAGGCGCAGGGCCGCGACAAGGCGCAATGGGCAGCGATCGAGGAGGACGCCCGCGTGGTGGCCGAGGCCGGTGCCTTCGCCGTGGTGTTGGAGGCGCTGGCTGAGCCGCTCGCCGCGCGGATCACCAAGCAAATTCCAATCCCAACGATCGGCATCGGTGCATCGGCGGCCTGCGATGGGCAAATCCTGGTGATGGAGGACATGCTCGGTCTGAGCCCCCGTGTGCCAAAATTCGTCAAGGAGTTTGGCGCCGTTGGCGATGTCATCGGCAGGGCCATCGCGGCTTATGCCCTGGAGGTGCGCGCGCGCAGCTTCCCGGCGGCGGAGCACACCTATGCCCTCGCGGAACAACCGGTAAAGCCGTGATGGGCTGTCAGCGGCGGGTGACGGGCTGGCTGGGTGTCGGGCTCGGTGTCAGGCTCGCGCGGCGAGCACCGCTAGCGCGGCCGCTGGGGATGTGGCATTGAAACCAGGGAATTCGGGAGTCGCCGCTACCAGTGGCGGCTACCAGCAAGATCAAGCAACGTGACTGCAGTGCGAGGAAAGTCTGACGATGTCTGATACGGATCTTTTCCGCGAAGTCGAAGAGGACTTGCAACGCGAGCGCCTGGAAAAGCTGTGGAAACAGTACGGTGCCTATGTGGTCGGGGCCCTGGCCCTGATCGTCGCGCTGTTCGGTGGTTACCAGCTATGGCAGTATCAGGCGGCGACGCAGGCCGCTGCCAATGGTGCCAAGTTTGTCGCGGCGGCCGACCTGGCGCGCGAGGGCAAGGCGGCCGAAGCCGAAGCCGCGCTGAAGGCATTGGCTGGCCAAGCCAAGGGCACATATGCCGTGCTCGCACAATTGCGCTTGGCCGATGCCGCCGGCAAGGCCGGCAAGGGCGATGAAGCGTTTGCCAGCTATGAGGCGATCGGCAAAAATTTGTCCGTTGACCAGACCTTGCGCCAGTTCGCGGAAGTACAGGCGGCGACCTTGCGGCTCGACAAGGCGGACTGGACGGAAATGCAGAATCGCCTCACGGTTTTGGCGAGCGCTGGCAGCGCCTGGCGGCATTCAGCGCGTGAGTTGCTTGGCATCAGTGCCTGGAAAGCCGGCAAGTTCGATGAGGCGGAGACCCAGTTCCAACTGATCCTTAGTGACCAAGCTACACCAAAGGGCTTGTCACAGCGGGCCCAGATCATGCTGGATGTGATCCTGGCGCAGGACACGAAACCGCCTGTTACGGGTGCCAAACCCGCCAATGCGACGCCAGCGGCGGGGTCGGCGAGCGGCGGCTGAAGTGAGTGCGTTATCCGGGCCGGTTGAGGGGCTGGTTCAAGGGCTTGAAAATCGGGTAGGACGGGTCAAGGTGACCGGCGACCCGATGGGGGACAGACGCTTGAATACCTGCAAAGCCACGCCATGGATTGCGGCTGTCGCGCTCACATTGAGCTTGACGGCCTGTGCATCCGATGATGGTGAGTTCCAACTGCCAAAGATGTCGCAGCTCAATCCCTTCGCGACGGCGAAGGCGCCATTACCGGGCAAGCGCGTCGCGGTGTTGACTGAGAATAGCCAGTTGAGCGGTCAGCTTGAGACAGCGTCGCTGCCGGTCAGCATGCCGCAGGAATTCGCCAACAGCGACTGGCCATCAGCGGGCGGTGCCACCAGCAACGCGCCGGGTCACCTAGCTTATAGCGGCTCCCTCAAAGCCGTCTGGTCCTCGGACGTCGGCACCGGTTCCTCCGCCAAGAGCAAATTGACAGCGCGGCCTATCGCGGTGGGTGGCCGGATCTTCGCGTTGGACGCCAGCGGTACCGTGTCGGCGTTGTCGGCATCGGGCGGCGCTAAGGCCTGGGCCACCAGTCTGGCGCCTGAGGGTGAAGAGAACGAGCGCGGCTTCGGCGGCGGCCTGGCAGCGGACGGCAACGCCATCTATGCGGCGAGCGGGTTCGGCACCGCCGTCTCACTCGACATGCAATCCGGCGCCAAGCAGTGGGAAAAGCCGCTCGGATCTCCCGTCCGCATCGCTCCCGTGGTCGCCGATGGCCGTATGTTCGTCCTGACCATTGAAGGCCGCGTATTGTGCCTTTCGACAACCGATGGCAGCGAGCTGTGGTCCTATCGCGGCGCGCCGCAGCAAAGCGCCGCTCTGCTCAACGCCTCGTCGCCCGCCGTACTCGGCAACACGCTGGTGGTGCCATTTGCAGTTGGCGAAATCGTTGCGCTCAACGTGGCGACCGGCCAACCCGTATGGAGCGAGGTGTTGTCGCAAGGCCGTGCTGCTTCGGCGCTGGCATCGTTGACCGATCCCTCCAGTCCGGTGATCGTTGATGGCACTGTCTATGCGTCCAGCAATGGCGGCCGGCTGATTGCCACGAACGAGGCGACTGGCGAACGGCTGTGGTCGCTGGCGGTGTCCTCATCGAAGACGCCCTGGGTCGCTGGCGACGCGATTTATCTGGCTGATCCGAACGGCCAATTGGTGGCCGCAGCGCGCGACGGCGGGGCGGTGCGCTGGGCGACCAAGCTGCCCGGCGAGAGCAAATTGTGGACCGGCCCGGTATTGGCTGGTGGCAAGCTGTGGCTGGCATCGGCTAAAGGCACGCTGGTCGGCGTCGATGCCATGACCGGCGCGGTGGCAACCAGCAAGGAACTTGGCGGCAAAGTTTTCATTTCGCCGATCGTTGCGGGCGGCCGCCTGTACGTGCTCAACGACAACGCCCGGCTGACGGCGTTCGAGTGAGTTCGACGCTGAAGACGCCGAATCGCGCAAGCCCTTGCTTGTCGCAACTCCGGTCGCCAGCGATCGCTTGATGCGCTATGACGTGTCCCATCATGTATTCCATCGCCATCATCGGCCGACCCAACGTCGGCAAATCCACACTTTTCAACCGGTTGGCAGGTAAGCGTCTGGCTCTGGTCGACGCCACGCCCGGGCTGACGCGCGACCGCAAGGACGTTGAAGTCGACATCGGCGGTCACACCGTGCGGCTGATCGATACCGCTGGCCTCGAAGTCGCGCCTGAGGGCAGCGTCACCGGCAAGATGCGCGCGCAATCCGAATTGGCCATGGCGGAAGCCGATCTGGTGCTGTTCGTGATTGATGCACGCACTGGCGTCAGCGCTGACGACGCCAGCTTCGCCGAGGTTGTGCGGCGCGCCAGCAAGCCGGTGATCCTGGTCGTCAACAAGTGTGAGGGCCGCGCCGGAACGGATGGCTATTACGAGGCGTATTCGCTGGGTCTCGGCGATCCGGTGGCGATCTCGGCCGAACACAATGAGGGCATCAGCGATCTGCAGATCGACATCTTCAACCAGATGGCGCCGCCGCCGCAGGTCCGGGCCGGCAACGACAGCCAGCAGCCCGAAGAGCCGTCCGACGACGACGAACTCGATCTGACACGGCCAATTCGTATCGCGGTGGTTGGCCGCCCGAACGCCGGCAAATCAACGCTGATCAATGTGCTGCTCGGCGAGGAGCGGATGATCACCGGGCCGGAGGCCGGTATCACGCGCGATGCTATTGCGGTCGATCTGGACTATCAGGGCCGGCCCTTGAAGCTGTTCGACACGGCAGGCCTCCGGCGCAAGTCGCGCATCGAAGAGAAGGCCGAACAATTGGCAGCGGGTGACACCTTGCGCGCCATCCGCTTCGCTGAGGTGGTGATCCTGTTGGTCGACGCGGGCCGCGCCTTTGAGCATCAAGACCTGCAGATCGCCGAACTGGTGGCGAGCGAGGGCCGCGCTCTGGTGATCGGCATCAACAAATGGGATACGATCGCCGACAAGCCCAAACAGCTGAAGGAGTTCCGCGAGGAAGTGGCGCGCACCCTGCCGCAGGTGCGCGGGCTGCCGGTTGAGCCAATGTCGGCGCAGTCAGGCTCCGGCATCAGCCGGCTGATGCAGGGTGTCTTCACGGTCTATGAGACCTGGAACAAGCGCGTCGCGACGCCTGCCCTCAACCGCTGGCTGATCGAAGCCACCGAGCGGCACGCGCCACCGGCTGTGTCAGGCCGCCGCCTGAAGATGCGCTACATGACGCAACCAAACGCCCGGCCGCCAACCTTCGTGCTGTTCTGCACGCGCGCCGACGCGCTGCCAGTGTCGTACACGCGCTATCTGGTCAACAGCTTGCGCGAGACCTTTGACATCCCGGCCGTGCCGATCCGCCTGAACCTGCGCCAAGGCAGTAACCCGTTTGCCGACAAGAAGAAGCGCGGGTGATGGGGCGGCCCACAGGGCAATTCAGTTCTCGCGAGTTTACGCATCACTCCGAAAAGTGGCTCCACTGTGCGATGCAACTGCCCCCGCCGTTATGCCGGCGAAGGTCGGAATGACGGCGGGGGGAGTGCTACACCGAAACCGCAACACTATCGGCAATCAAAGTTGGAATTGAGTTTCCCCGGCACCGGCTGGCCCACGCAGATTGGCCCACAAATGAGATGGGCCGGGCGCGGGGCGCCGCGGAACCGCAGTCGCTAACCCGCACACCGGCCCAAGCCAGGCCGGATTCAAGCGGCCGTTGCCAGCGCTCGCGTCCAGACCTTGACAACAGCTATACAGGGCGGAGGTTAACGGGACTACGCCATATTGCGGTGATGTGGCGGTTTGGCCCAGCCTGGTGATAAGTCAGCTTGCGAAGGCGGAACATGAGCAGCGAAAGCGGACCGGAGTGCCTGTTTTATCATCTGGAACGGCAACCGCTGGAAAGGGTGTTGCCCAGTCTTCTTGAAAAGACGCTTGAGCGCGGCTGGAGAGCGGTTGTGCAGACCACGTCAGCGGTCCAAACCAAGCAGCTCGACGAGTGGCTTTGGACTTACAGCGAAGGCAGTTTCCTGGCGCACGTGACGGCACAGGACGCTGGCGCAGCGCTGACGCCGATCGTGCTGACGGACGGAGTAGACAATCCCAACACCGCTGACGTCCGCTTCCTGCTGGACGGCGGCGAGTGTGCTGATGTGAGTTCCTACCAGCGCTGCGTGCACTTATTTGACGGCACCGATGCAGTGGTCTTGGCCCGCGTTCGCGCCGCCTGGAAATCCGCTAAGTCGAGCGGCCTGACCGCCACTTACTGGCAACAATCCGACACTGGCAAATGGGCGCGCAAGGCGTAGAGCGAGACACGCCCTCGAGCCATATTCCGCCCGGCGACGCCGGTGCAATCTGTTGCGGCGTGTTGATTGCAGTCCGCCTGCGCGCGCTCTGTTCCTGGATGCTGATGACGAGGGAGGACGCCACCAGCACCCAGGATGCTCGCGCTGGTCAAGTCGCCCTGACCGGCGCGAAGAGGCAAGAGTGCGACGGAGGAGCGGGGGCCTCCGTCGCGCCGAACACCGGACATTGGCTGCGTGACGTCCAGTCTTCGGGTTCTGTTACGCTAGGCGACGGTCGCCGCGCCGGGTGGCTTTGTGCGATGCATGGAATTGGCATCAACTGCCGATCCCCACTTACCGCCCGCGCCCCCCGGAGCCTCGCCGTCTCGTTAACGAATTGAGCGCCTGGCTGTGACGATGGCGTGGTCATGGCGTGGTGAAAGCGCGGCAGCGACTTCACGAATTATCTCACAATTGCAACTGGGTTCACAACGTAGTGCGCAGGCAACTTATTGAAACTTCTGGCATATCGGAGACTTACGGAGATCGTTGAGAACTATCCCCTAGACGCCGAACGCCGCTGGCTAAGCCCGAGGCGTTAAGCCAGAGTGTGGCAAATCAACGAGCGGACGGCAGGAGCAGGGCATGGAGCTGGCGTTCCACACATTGGATGTGTTCACCAATGTCCGGTTTGGCGGCAATCCGCTGGCGGTGGTGCTCGACGCGCAAGGGCTGACCAGCGCACAGATGCAAGTCGTCGCCGGCGAGTTCAACCTGTCAGAAACCGTGTTTGTGCTGCCGCCGGAAAACCCTGCGCACTCGGCCAAGATCCGCATCTTCACACCGAAACGGGAGCTGCCGTTCGCCGGGCACCCGACTGTCGGCACGGCGGCGTTGCTGGCGACGTTGCGTGGCGGCTTGGCGGGCGGTGCGCAAGGCGACGCGCTGGTAGTGTTGGAAGAGGTGATCGGCACGGTGCGCGCGGCGGTCAAATATAAGGCTGGCGAAGCAATCTATGCCGAATTCGGTGTGCCGAAACTGCCCGAAGCTGTCGGCGAACCGGCACCGATTGACCGGATTGCGGCGGCGCTCGGTCTCGCCCCCAACGAGATCGGATTGGAGAACCACAAGCCGACGCGCTACACGGCGGGTGTGCCCTACGCCATGGTGCCAGTGCGCGATCTGGAAGTGATTGGTCGCGCTGGGCTGGTGCCGGCACACTGGACAGAAGCCTTCGGGACCGGCGGCGGCGTCTTTGTCTATTGCCGGCAGACGCACTACACTTCGTCGCAATTCCACGCCCGCATGTTCATGCCCGATATTGGCGAGGACCCGGCCACGGGCTCAGCCGCGGCGGCCTTCGCCGGTGTGCTGCAGCGTTTTGACCTGCCAAGTGGCGGCACCCATTCCTGCCGCATCGAGCAGGGCTATGAAATGGGCCGGCCGAGTGAAATCCGGCTCGAAGTGTCGATCGAGAACAGTCAGCTGCGCGGCGTCAGGATCGGCGGATATGCCATACCGGTGAGCAAGGGCACACTATTTGTATGAGACCACGCAGCAAATTCACGCCGGATTCGGGGCTTGCACAGTCAACGGGGATCGCGTTAACAGAACAGCAACCTGCGAGAGCAATGCTGGCATTCACTGCATAAGTTGGGTGACACACGACCATGCTGGCCGCGCAAAACGCCAGTTCTGCCATCTGCCACCAGGCGCAACGCCCGGACGGCCGATCGGCTGCGTCTGCTCAGTCGTTGCTGTCGATGTCGCTGGCGGTCCTGCTGCTGCTTAGCAGCCCCTGAACGCCGGCTGCTTCGGGCAGGCTGGCATTCAGGGGCACTGTCTAACACCCGTGCGGCAGCCAAAGGCGCCGCACTCCCCAGGATCGACAAGAGGACGAGCGCCACAATGGCGAAGAAACCAAAGTCTGACGCGGCCGTAGTCGCTAGCGCACAATCGAAGAGTAGGGCCGCAAAGCCCGAGCGCGTCGTGATTTTCGATACAACGCTGCGCGATGGCGAGCAGTGCCCCGGGGCGACTATGACGTTCGAGGAAAAGCTTGAGGTTGCCGACTTTCTCGATGCCATGGGCGTCGACATCATCGAGGCCGGCTTCCCGATCGCCTCGGATGGTGATTTCGAGGCCGTTGCCGCGATCGCGGCCCGCGTGACGCGCGCCACCGTTGCGGGCCTGGCGCGTGCCATCAATGGTGACATTGACCGGGCCGGCGAGGCAGTGCGAGGCGCCCGGCGCGGTCGAATTCACACTTTCGTTTCGACGTCGCCGATCCACCTCGCCCACCAGATGCGCAAGAGCGAGGCTGACGTGCTGGCGATCATCACCGCGACAGTAGTGCGCGCCCGCAACCTCATCGATGATGTCGAGTGGTCGGCGATGGACGCCACGCGCACGCCGATTGATTACCTTTGCCAGTGCGTTGACGCCGCCATCAAGGCTGGCGCCACCACCATCAACCTGCCTGATACGGTTGGCTACTCAACGCCGGACGAGTACCGCGCCATGTTCCGCACGGTGCGCGAACGCGTTACCAATTCCGACAAGGCGATTTTCTCGGTGCATTGCCATGACGACCTCGGCTTGGCTGTTGCCAACTCGCTGGCTGGCGTCGAAGGCGGCGCGCGCCAGATCGAATGCACCATCAATGGTCTGGGCGAGCGTGCCGGCAACGCCGCGCTGGAAGAGATCGTGATGGCGATCAAGACCCGCGGCGATGTGCTGCCGTATGCGACTGGCGTCGAAGCAACCATGCTGACGCGAGCATCAAAACTTGTGTCGGCGGTGACGTCGTTCCCGATCCAGTACAACAAGGCAATCGTTGGCCGGAATGCCTTCGCGCATGAAAGCGGCATCCATCAGGATGGCATGCTCAAGAACGCCAACACCTATGAAATCATGACGCCGGAATCCGTCGGGGTGTCGAAGACCTCGCTGGTCATGGGCAAGCATTCCGGCCGCAACGCCTTCCGCAACAAGCTGAAGGAACTCGGCTACGAACTTGGCGACAACGCTTTCGAGGACGCCTTCAACCGCTTCAAGGCCTTGGCTGACCGCAAGAAGCACGTCTACGACGAGGACCTTGAAGCGTTGGTCGATGAAGAGATCGCGACGGCGTCAGATCGCATCAAGTTGCTGTATTTGTTGGTCGTGGCCGGCACCAACGGGCCGCAATCGGCCAATCTCACGCTGGATATCGCCGGTACGCATCAATCCGTGCACGCTGTTGGCAACGGGCCCGTCGACGCGATTTTCAACGCCATTAAGGCGCTGATCCCACACGAAGCCAGACTCGAACTTTACGATGTCCATGCCGTGACCGCCGGCACCGACGCGCAAGCCGAAGTCACAGTTCGGCTGAGCTCTGGTGGCCGCAGCTTCACGTCGCGCGCCGCCGACCCCGACACCATGGCGGCGTCCGCCAAGGCCTATATTGGTGGCCTCAACAAGCTGCTGCAGCGCGATGCTCGCGCCGGCAAGCAGATCGCGACAACTGCCGGAGCCGTCGCAGTGGAGCGGGCCTAATGCCAGCCCGCACTCCCTAAAACTCTGCAATCCTTGTGCGGGCTCAGGCTGCAAGGTGGCCCGGGCGGTAGACCGATCGCAAAAGTACTGGACGTATCCGGTCAGTACTTTTGCGGTTTGGTATGCGATCGCGCCTCACGTAGGATGTGCGCTATCACCGCAATAAAGACAATGGCGCCGCCCGCCAGCGTCACCGGGTTCGGTGTTTCATGAAACATCAGCCAGACCCAGATCGGCGCCAGCGGCGCGTCGAGCGATCCGATCAGGGCGGTCTCGATCGCCGGCAGGGTGCGCGATCCGCGCACGAACAGCGCCATGCCCAGGGCCGAATTGACAAGCCCGAACAACGCCAACAATAACAGATCGTTTGGCGACGGCGCGAGGGCACTACTGAACAGCACCGCCATGGCGGCACTCAGCAGCGCCGACAGACAGGCCGCCGCCAGCGTCGGGATGCCGGGCACGTATCGCGAAATCACGATGACGGCGGCCATTGACAAAGTCATGCCAAGGGCAAGCAGGTCACCGAACCACCCACCATCGCCACCCAGCCCGACCATCATCGCGACGCCGCCAAGTGCGACGAGGCTGGCCTGCACCGCGCCCGTCGAGGGTCGTTCGCGCATGACCAGCCACGCCAACGCAGCGGCGATGAACGGCACTGTGGCGTAAACGATGGCGACGTGCGCGACCGTGGTATGGCGCAGCGATGCAATGAAACACGCCATCCCGGACGCCGAGACCAGAACCAGCAGCACGCCTGCCCAACCCAGCTTGCGGAAGCCAAGTAGTCCCTTGCGTCCGTCAAGCAACACGATCACGGCAAGCACCCCGAGCCCGCCAAAAAGTCCACGCCAAACCAGCAGGGTCGCGACGTCAAGCGGAATGGCCCGCGTGAACAGTCCTGCGGTGCTCCACGCCACGGCCGAGGCCGTCACCAGGAGTACGCCCAGCCGGTGACTGTTGCGGGCGTCCAGGGTCGATGGGCTCGGCGCGTTCATCATGGTGCCGCCGACTGCTGCCAATCCCCGGTCGTATTCCACCAGCGATGCGGGTTGGCCTTATCGTCGAGCCCTCTGGTGCGGCTGACCAGCACCTCCTGCACCTTGATGGTCTGCTCCTGGTAACTGTGCACCTGGTAAATAGCCTCGACGATCTGCTCGAGCAGCGCCTGATCATCGGGCACTTCAAAACTCATCTCGACAACGCCGGGGCGCTTGCGCACCGCCGTTTCCGGCCCCGCTGCCGCCCCTTGCAGCGGTCGATAGCGCTCGATGCCGGGACCTGAGACCCAGGCGTTGCTGTCGTAGCTGCCCTGGGTCAGCGGCACGATTCGGCAAACCTGCTCCATGATGCGATCGACATCTTCCTCGGGCGCCAGGACGCGCACACAGAGCAGCCGCTGCATACGGACTGATTGAGTTTCGAAGCCTTGGTTCAACACGCTCGTTTCTCCTTTGGATCAGCGGCAACGCTTGAAACTGTCTATCACTCCACTGCTGACATCAGCGTGTCAGCAGTGATGCTATGACAGCCGTCTTGGAGGCGATGCCCATTGAGTCAGACCATCCGCATGTTCGCGATCATCCAGCTGCTCAGGCGCACCGACGCTGCCTTGACCGCGCGCGAGATCGCCGAAACGCTGGAAGTGACCACGCGCACCATCTATCGCGACATCGCCGCCCTACAAGCCATGCGCGTGCCGATCGAGGGCGCGGCGGGCATCGGCTACCTCATGCGGCCAGGTTTTGATCTGCCGCCCCTGATGTTCACCAGTGAGGAGGTTGAGGCGATCGTAGTCGGCCTGGCGCTGCTCGGCCGCACTGGCGACGCTGGACTGTTGGCGGCGGCCAGGAGCGTCGGACGCAAGCTCGCCGATGTGCTGCCCGGCGATGGCGTGCAGGCGCTCAAACAATCGCCGCTGCATGCCTCAGTCTGGAACGCGATACCGGACGCTTCAGTCGATCCAGGCATGCTGCGCCAGGCCATCCGCGCCGAGGCGGCAGTGCGATTGACCTACATCGGCGATGACGGCACTCCGACCCGGCGTGCCGTCAAACCGCTCGCGCTGATCTATTACATCGAGGCCGTGGTGCTGGCCGCCTGGTGCGAGCTGCGCCGCGACTTCCGCCACTTCCGCCTCGATCGCATCCGCGACTGCGCCCCGACCGGCAGCGACTTCCACGGCGAAGGCGCCGGCTTGCGCGCGCGCTGGAGCGCACAACGAGGGCTGCCGTGATGGCACGGCCGGGTAGTGGGTCAGTTTGAAGTCCGCTAGTGGCCAGGTCCGGAAGTCGTCAGCCTCGAACCACCCGATGACCGTTTCGGCCCGGACCGGAAGTGCCACCTCGGCAGCGGGTCGGAGGCCGAATCAATCCTCATTCAAGCGTCGATCCGAGGCCGCCACTGTGGCACACAAAAGCCACACTACTGCGGACAACTTTCCCGCTACGCTGCGCACCACGCACTCGAACGAGGCAAAGATGGACGGCCAAATTTTTATATCGCACGTTTCTGAAGATAAGGAACTATTGGATTGGTTGGCCTACGCGATGATTTTGGAGCGTCAGCCCCACCTGTTCATTGACCGACCTGATGATCTGGAAACGGCGAACGACGAACTTCCAACGCTCGGGCTCACGTCCGAATTCGTTAGGACCTGCCATATTAATTCGCTGCCAGCGGAACTCCGAAAGAAAGACTCGAATTTTCAACCTGAACTTGCTCACCAGTTGCGCAGCAGCTATGCCGTTGTTGTGTGCGCATCGAAGAACATCAATAGCCGATCCGAGGGAGGCGTGTACTGGTCAGAAACTGAAATTGCGGCTTGGGGTCAGCTGATAATCCCATTATACCTAGACCCTCCGGGTCAAGTGAATTTGCGCAACTTGCGCGGGCTGATTCCGACCGCCTTCGATGGCGCACTTCAGATTGACTTGGTGGCTCTGAAGGA
>JANNSA010000226.1:0-15476 GCA_031402115.1 Hyphomicrobiaceae bacterium
GGCGCTCTATACGCTCGAGATCAACGGCGAGCACGCCTCCATCGCCTGGGACCTGCACGACCTGCACCGTTTGCAATACTTCGACTACCGCGATCAGAGCAATGTGCGCGGCTGGCGCTCTCTGCACATTACCGACGGTGACCACCCTTACATGAAGAACTGGTGGGTGCCGGGCCTGCAGATCGGCTACGAGCACACCTTCATCCACCAGGCCGTCGACTTCATCGACGGCCTCGGCGCCGGCAAAGCCGCCAGCCCAACCTTCCGCGAAGCGCTCGCCACCGACCGCGTCACCGACGCCGTGCTAAAATCAGCACAGACGGGGGTCTGGGAAAAGGCGGGTTAGGCTGGGCTGAGCCCGTGCGACGCCTGGCACCAACTGACGGGCGGCGAGCAGCTGGGCAACCCCCTCGCGGAGCGGTGCCTCGCGCTGCTCACGCATCCAATGCGCTAAGTGCGCCGTAAGCTTTGCCGTGGGCACCCTACACGCGAGCCCATGTTGACGCGGACGGAGGCACCGATGAAACGATCTCACATTCTGGCGCTGGGCCTTTTGAGCACGGTGATGATGGCGCAGCCAGCACATCGTTCAGTAGCGGCACAGACATTTGTGCCAGCAATGACCGCATCGGACCTCAATGGTCGGGAACTCAAAGTGCCCGATGACATGCTCGGTGCGCCTGCACTTTGGGTGGTGGCGTTTGATCGAGCCCACCAGGGCCAGGTTGACCGTCTGCAAAAGCTCGCCTTGTCCGTTAAGCTAGACTCTCCCGGCTTGGCATTTTGGGAGATTCCCCTGATCGAAGATCCGGGTTCCATAGCTCGCTGGTTCATTGACAACGGCATGCGCAGTGGAATTCCGTCAAAAGAGACACGCGCCAAGGTGGTGACGCTCTACGTGGCTGACCGTGCTGCATGGCTGAAGCTGGTCGGTATCGCGGGCACCGAACAGGCCTATGCGGTCTTGCTCAAGCGCAATGGCCAAGTGGCTGGCGTTGCGTCACAGGCAGAAATCCAAACGCTGGCCCAGATGGCTACTTTCATTGCCAAGGCGGCCAAACAATAGCGAAACGGACCATTTGAGTGCCGCGCTCGAAGGCGGCGCGACGCTTGCAAGCCAGCCTGCCACGCTATTCCTGGGCCGGAAACAGCCCCATTTGATCAGCGGCTTTGCTTGGTTGTGCCACGCCCATGTGCCGGTACGCCTTCAGTGTTACGACGCGGCCGCGCGGGGTGCGGCCGATGAAACCCTGCTGCAGCAGGTAGGGCTCGACAATCTCCTCCAACGCGTCACGCGGCTCGGACAGGGCGGCGGCGATGGTTTCGATGCCGACCGGGCCACCCTCGTAATTGTTGATGATGCAGCCGAGATAGCGATGGTCGAGGGCATCGAGGCCCTCGTGGTCGACCTCGAGTTGCCGCAGCGCGCCGTCGGCGACCTTGGCATCGATAATGGCGACGCCGTCGACGCTGGCGAAGTCGCGCACCCGGCGCAGCAGCCGTCCGGCCACACGCGGCGTGCCCCGCGAGCGCCGGGCGATCTCGCGCGCTCCCTCCGGGCTCATGGCGACATTCAGCACCCGCGCGCCTCGCGTCACAATCAGCTCGAGCTCATCAACCGTGTAGAAGTTCAGCCGGATCGGAATACCGAAACGGTCACGTAGTGGGGTGGTCAACAGGCCAGCGCGGGTGGTTGCGCCAACCAGCGTGAACTTGGCCAGATCGATGCGCACCGAGCGCGCCGCTGGTCCCTCTCCGATGATCAGATCGAGCTGAAAGTCCTCCATCGCCGGATAAAGGATCTCCTCGATCGCCGGGTTGAGCCGGTGAATCTCGTCGATGAACAGCACATCGCGTTCTTCGAGATTGGTGAGAAGCGCCGCAAGATCGCCAGCCTTGGCAATCACCGGCCCTGAGGTCATGCGGAAGCCAACGCCGAGTTCGCGCGCCATGATTTGCGCCAGGGTCGTCTTGCCAAGGCCCGGTGGCCCGGCAAACAGCACATGATCGAGCGCATCGCCGCGCGACTTGGCTGCCTCGATGAAGACACGCAAATTGGCGCGTGCCTGGGCTTGGCCAATGAACTCACCAAGCATCTGCGGCCGCAATTGCGGCTCGACATCCTCATCACGCTTAGTGCCTGAGATCAGGCGGTCAGTCATCGGTGTTGCCTGGCCCGCTCAGTTTTAAGACGAACGCTGTCGCGGCACTCAAGGATCTGCATCCGCAGGTGCCAATGCCCCATCACCAAACTCAGAACGGCACCTCGTCGTCGAGGTCCTTGTCGAAGCCACCGAAATTACCGCCGCCCGGCGCACCGCCAGCTGGCGCCGTGCCGCCTGATCGCGCCGCGCCGCCGCCGGTGCGCACCGGCGTTGCTTCGTTGCGTTCAATGCCACCACCGCCACTCATGCCTCGGTTGTCGTCGCCATAGCCGGCCTGCGCGCCGTCCTGCATGCCGCCGGTGCGCGCGCCATCAAGCATGGTCAGCGTGCCGCCAAAACCTTGCAGCACAACCTCAGTCGTGTACTTTTCCTGACCGCTCTGATCTTGCCACTTGCGCGTCTGCAGCTGGCCTTCAATGTAAACCTTGGCGCCCTTGCGCAGATATTGCTCGGCGACGCGGCACAGCGGCTCACTGAAAATCACAACGCTGTGCCACTCTGTCTTCTCTTTCTTTTCTCCTGAGGTCTTGTCGCGCCAACTCTCACTGGTGGCGATTCTCAGGTTGCAGATCGGACGGCCGTCTTGGGTGCGGCGGATCTCAGGGTCCTTGCCAAGATTGCCGATCAGGATGACCTTGTTGACCGAACCAGCCATGTCACGCTCCTCTTTGCCTAACGTTACGCTCGATACCCGACCTGTGCGCCGTTTACCCTACCCCTCGACCGATCATCCACAAGCCAAAGCTGGCCAGCTCCGCCCAATCGACATGTTGCCCCAATTCTAGCGCACCCATAACGTGGGGTGAACTATTGAACGGCTTTCAGGACAACGCGCCAAGCTGCAACGCGCTGACTACGGCAACGATTGCCGGGTTCGAGCATTGACGCTGCAGCCCGCTCGTGCACCTGTTGGCCGTAAGGGGTGACCATGATTGATTCCGTTGGGGACGAGTTCTGGGGGATGGCGTAGCATGCGCCAGTCACAAATGAAACATATCCAGAACATTGTCTGTGTCGCAGCGTTGGGGTTGGCGCTCGCGGGAGGCGGGTGCGCGACGCAAACCATCAAGAACGGCCATCTGTTCACTGAAAGCGATATCCAGCAAGTTCAGCCGGGAATGAGCACGGAGCAAGTCACCGGCGTGCTGGGCACGCCTGACACCACATCGGCCTCTGGCGGCCAAGCCTATTACTACATCTCCAGCACGTCGAAGGGCGCCACCTTCCTGCAGCCGACTGAGGTCGAGCGCAAAGTGCTGGCGGTTTACTTCAATGAGCTCGGCTCCGTCGATCAGGTGGCGAACTATACGTTGCAGGATGGCAAGGTGATCGACACCATCAGCCGCACAACGCCTGCCGCCAAGCGTGACCGAAGCTTCATCGAGACTATCTTCAAGGGCGTCGGCAAAAAGAAGAACCCGCTGGGCGGCGGCGACGGTTGAGCCGTGCGCATGGCTCAGCTAACTAATGGCGATGAAACACCCAGACCGCTTGCTTGATTCGCTCGTGCCCGCTGTCCCTGTTGCCGCCGCCTCGGTGCTAGTTATCGACTTTGGCAGCCAGGTGACGCAGTTGATCGCGCGGCGGGTGCGCGAGGCGGGGCATTCGTGCGAGATCGTCGCCTATTCGCGGGCGGCGGCCGTGCTAGCAACCGCGCGGCCGGGTGCCATCATCCTGTCCGGCGGGCCAGCCAGCGTCTACGATCCTGGCGCACCGGCAGCGCCAGCGGCTGTGTTCGAGGCAGGCGTGCCCGTACTCGGCATCTGCTATGGCAATCAAACCATGGTCAATCAACTGGGCGGCGCCGTCGAAGGTGGCCATGCCAGAGAGTTCGGCCGGGCGGCCCTTGACGTGATCGCCGCCTCACCGTTGTTCGAGGGCGTCTGGCGGCCCGGTGCCAAGCCTGATGTCTGGATGAGCCATGGTGACCGCATCACCGCGATCCCCAAGGGCTTCAAGGTGCTCGCCAGCACCAGCCATGCGCCCTACGCCGCGATCGCCGACGAGAAACGCCGTTGCTACGGATTACTGTTCCACCCGGAAGTCGTGCACACGCCCGACGGCGCGGCACTGCTGCGAAACTTCGTCGAGAAGGTCGCGGGCCTGAAGGCCGATTGGTCGATGGCGACCTACCGCGAAACCGCCATTGCCCGAATTCGTGCCCAGGTCGGCGCCTCGCGGATCATCTGCGGTTTGTCAGGTGGCGTCGATTCAGCCGTCGCCGCCGTGCTGATCCATGCGGCGGTCGGCGACCAACTGACCTGCATCTTCGTCGACCACGGCCTGCTGCGTTCGGATGAAGCCAACCAAGTCGTGCAGCTATTCCGCGACAGCTTCCACATCCCGCTTGTGCATGTTGATGCCAGCGAGCGCTTCCTTGGCGCGTTGGATGGCATCGCCGACCCCGAGGCCAAGCGCAAAACTATCGGCCGGCTGTTCATCGAGGTGTTCGACGAGGAAGCCAGGAAACTGGGCGGCGCTGACTTCCTGGCGCAGGGCACGCTGTACCCCGACGTGATCGAGAGCGTGTCCTACACTGGTGGTCCCTCGGTCACTATTAAGTCACATCACAATGTCGGCGGTTTGCCGGAGCGCATGCGCATGCAGCTCGTCGAGCCGTTGCGTGAGCTGTTCAAGGACGAAGTGCGCGTGCTTGGCCGCGAGCTTGGACTGCCGGAAGCATTCATTGGCCGGCATCCGTTTCCAGGGCCCGGGCTGGCCATTCGCATGCCCGGCGGCATCAGCCGCGACGGCCTCGACATCCTGCGCCGCGCCGACGCCATCTATCTTGAAGAATTGCGCCGCGCTGGCCTCTACGACCAGATCTGGCAAGCCTTTGCCGTGCTGTTGCCGGTTCGCACCGTTGGTGTCATGGGCGACGGCCGCACTTACGATCAGGTCTGTGCCTTGCGCGCAGTCACCTCCACCGACGGCATGACCGCCGATTTCTTCCCGATGCCCTACGACGTGCTCGGCCGCATCGCCACCCGCATCATCAACGAAGTCAAAGGCATCAACCGCGTGGTCTACGACGTCACCAGCAAACCGCCGGGCACAATCGAGTGGGAGTGACGCGAGGACTGCGGGCTGCGTGCTCACGTTTTCCGACCCGCATTGCCATAGCGGCAGCAGGGCTTTTCTTGGTCTGGCAGCAGGCCCCGTTGAGTGGAACCGTCAGGCCATCGTCAGGACGACGTTGCCGACTTTGCGGCCACTATCGGCGATGGCGTGGGCCTGGGCGGCCTGGGCGAGCGGAAAGGTGGCGCTGACCACCGGAGTCAGCGTACCGGCTGCGGCCAGTGCCGCCAGCATCTGCAAGTCCCCGGGCTTCTCGGGCGCCACCCCGGTCACGACCTTCACGCCGTGCGCAAAGGCGCCACCGATCATCTGCGGCAGATCTGCAGCCACCAGCGCCAGCCGCCCGCCGGCCGGCAGGCTGCGCCGCGCGAAGGCTAGGTCCACAGTGCCCGTTGTGTCCAGGATCACATCCCACTGGCGGCCCTGGCTGGCCCAGTCTGAGAGGCGGTAGTCGATCACATCGCCGGCGCCCAGCGAGCGGACCAGGTCAACATTTGGGGTGCTGGTGACTGCGGTGACCTTTGCTCCGAAGTGTCGCGCCAGCTGCACTGCTGCCGAGCCCACGGCGCCCGCCGCCCCGATGATCAGCATGCGCTCGTTTTTGCTAAGCCGCGCCAAATCGCGCAGGAAGTACAGCGCCGTCGTGGCGCCAAAAGGCAGAGCAGCAGCCATCTCCCACGTCAGGTTCTGCGGCTTGAGGCAGATCGCGGCGGTCGCGGGCACGGCGCGGTACTCGGCGTGGCACCCAAACGACGCGCCGACGAAAGCAATCACCGCGTCGCCCGGGGCAAAGGTTGTCACGTCCCGTCCGACGGCTTCCACCTCCCCAGCCAAATCGGTGCCGAGAATCGGACGGCGCGGACCGGTAAACCCCAAGGCCAGCCGAGCCAGTAGGCCGAACCCGCGTGGGAAGTCTCCCGAGCGCAGGCGCCGGTCGGCCGCACTGACTGTCGCCGCACGAATGCGCACCAGCACCTCCCCGTCCTTGGGCCGGGGCTTGGACACGTCGACGAGGCGCAGGTCTGCGGGCTGACCGTAGCGGTGAGCAGCGATGGCTTGCATATGTCAACTCCGGGCGAAAGGGCTGGCCGGTCTCGTGAGTAGGCCAAACCGGGGGCGGTCACTGGGGCGGGTGGCCAATTGGTATCGGTCGTGTTTCAGCGGGTGACACTAGCGGGACGCGCCGGTTAGGGTGGCTCAAGCGCGGCCGGTTCCCAAGAGAACACCTCCGTCAGCGGACGGCCGAAGGCATGGGCAATCTGGAACGCCAGCTCCAGTGTGGGGGAGTACTTGGCGGCCTCGATCGCCACGATCGTCTGACGCGTCACGCCGACCTTTTCGGCCAATTCCTTCTGCGTCATCTCGCCGGCGTCGAACCGCAGGCGGCGGATGGAATTGCTGATCCGTCCCTTCCTGTGCCGATCCTGGGCCATGGGGCTCAGTCCCCGCGCCAATAGCGGACGAACTTGATCAGGTTCACGCAGACATCCGCCGCGACCATGCCCAACAGCATCAGGTTGATCGCCCACACCGCACCCCAGCCCTGCCACAACGCCAGCACGGCGGCCATGAAGCCAAGCCCGGTCATTGTGAAACCTGTCACCATGGCGCGGGCTTCGATCAGCTTGTCGCGCTCATCCTCGAGCCCGCTGGCGGATTCCTGTCCGGTGGCGACCGAGAGGATCACGCAGAGAATATGCACCACCAAGCCAGCGGCGACAGTCACCAGTATGAGCAGCAGCATCTCCCAGCCGAGCAGCACCAGGCCTTGCTGCCCCTCGAGTGCACCGGCGGCGCTAAGCTCACGCTGGCGGGTCAAGTACCAACCATACACGAGGAGCGCGCGAAGCGCCTGGACCAGCCAACCCCGTTCAAGCCAGGACATCGGGAACCTTTGTAAAACTGCGTCTGTTCAGTTGGACTCCATGTAAATTGGTTAAGCCCTTGTGTCAAACAAAACATACATAATGTCTGCAATGCTAATCGTATCAGCGGTGCTCCATGGGCATGGCGAACTCGAGCTCTCAGCCAAAAATGGCGCGGTTCTGTGTGGTTTCCCCTGGCTCTCGCGCGCCTTGCTGTCGTGCTCGGGGCACGTATGGCCAAGCCCCTAGCGGGCGCACAAAGCGCGCGGCCTTGAGCACCCCGCCGCGCGGCGGCGTGTTGGATATGCGGGCTGGGACAGAAGGATGGGCTCAGCAGAGGCCGTACAAAGGCCTGCCGCCAGTGGCCATAAAGAGCAGGGCGGAGGAACAGTATGAAGCCAGACAGTGGAGCCCAACCCCAAAATATCGTCCGCCTGCGGCAACGGGTTGGGTTCAATCACCGTGCCGGCGACAAACTCGCTGCCGAATTACATGCCAAAAAACATTACTCTTGTTTCGTTGCCGCCGCACCTGCGGAACCAACGGCCGTCATACGTACGGAGTGTCGGCACCGCAGCCGAGGTCGCTCGCTTCCAAGCTGTCGTCTCCACCCTCGTCCGCTCGGCTTGCCGCTAGTGCCAAACGCGCACTCGGTTGTCCCGGTGTCGGGGCGGCCCTGATCAACGGTCGCCGGCCGATCCGGACGTGGTTTCAAGAGCTTTCCTGCGGCAATCAGGTTCCGCCTCTTCAGCCGCGTTTCGTTAGTTTCAGCTTGTCACGCACTGCGGCCGCATCCATGACACTGACGTTCATGGCACTGAGCAAAGTCACGGCGCGTTCCACCAGTTGCGCGTTGGTCGCCTTGACGCCCTTCTGCAGCCAGATGTTGTCCTCCAGGCCAACGCGGACGTGGCCGCCAGCGAGCACGGCCTGCGCCACCCAGGGCAATTGCATGCGACTGATGGCGAAGCTCGACCAGTTGGCTCCCGGCGGCAGGGCGTTGACCATCGCCATGAAGGTGTTGATGTCCGTCGGCGCCCCATAGGGAATACCCATGCACAGCTGGATCAGCGCCGGATTATCGAGCAGGCCTTCGGCAATCAAATCGTGCACCTGCCAGAGGTGGCCGGTGTCGAACACCTCGCATTCGGGCTGCACGCCGAGTTCGCGCATGCGCCGCGCCATGACGCGCAAGGTGTCTGGCGTATTGACCATCACGTAATTGCCGCCGCCAAGGAAGTTCATGCTGCCGCAATCCAGCGTGCAGATTTCCGGCAGCAGGTCTTTGACGTGCGCCAGCCGCTCCTCGGCACCGGCCATGTCGGTGCCTTTGGTGGCAATCGGCAGCGGCGCTTCCACGGAACCGAGCACCAGGTCGCCACCCATACCCGCCGTCAGGTTGATGACGACGTCGGTACCGGATGAGCGGATACGATCGACCGCCTCCTTGTACAGCGCTACGTCGCGCGAGCCGATGCCGGTCTTGGGATTGCGCACGTGCAAGTGCACGATCGCCGCGCCCGCCTTGGCGGCGTCGATGGCACTGTCGGCGATCTGTTTCGGCGTCACCGGCACCAGCGCGCTCTTGTCAGTGGTGGCGCCCGCGCCGGTGATGGCGCAGGTAATGAAGGCGTTCCAATTCATGCCGGCCATGACGAGCTCCTGAGTTTCGGGGAATGAAGACACACGCTAGCCCTTGTTAACCGCCAGGTGAACTGGGGAATACGACACAAGCCACCTGATTTGCGGCGCTCAGCCGGTCCAAATGGCCATGCTGAGGCCGCGGCCGTCGCGCAAGGGCGCTTCGGGAAAGCAGCGGCCATTGCCGGCAGCGATGGCGCGCGCTGCCCATGCGCAGGCGGCGGCGTCCATCACATCGTCCAGGCCAAAGCCGCGCAAACCCGCAGCCTGGGTCAGTATCGCGGAAATCGGCATACCGGCCGTTTCCAGAAGCGCGCGCCGCAGCTCAAGGCCGGGCGGATGTGGCCTAGACTTGACCTTCTTGGGCAACTCAATCGGCCGCCCGCCATTGAGCGCCCAGAACGCCACTTCGGGATGGCACTCGCGCACGCGCAGTTGCAGTTCGGGCGTCATCAGCGCGTCAATCTCGCGGATTTTCGGGAACAGGTTGAAACACTGTTTGGAGACCTTACGCGGCGGTTCGGAATGCAGCGCTGCGAGCCGGCAGGCTTCCAGGTAGTCGGTGGCCATCACTGCGGCCCGGGCCGGCACTGCGAACAGGGAGGATTGCCGGGCGCCCAACACCACGCGCGCCGCTACATCGCAACCCCGCCCGCCAACGCCGATACGTTCCGGCAGGCCGATCGGCATGTCGACGGCGATCAGCGTTGGCTGTTCGGGAAAGGCCAGGATATCGGCGAATGCCGTGACGCGGCGGACAATCGGGGCTGCTGACGTGTTGCTCGCTGCAATCAGAACAACCACCCAGCCGCCCGGACAGCCATCGACGCCGGCCAAGAATGGGGTCACAGCCTTTGGCGCTGCACTGTCCTCACCATTCAATTCAGGCCGTCCAGCGCCAAGGGGTATGACCCCTTTGCTACCTCGGTCACACGTAAAGCACCGACTTGACGGCAGCGACGACCTTGGCAGCGTTCGGCAGTGCCAGCTTCTCCAGGTTCGCGGCATAGGGCATCGGCACGTCTTCGCCCGATACCTTGGTGGGTGGCGCGTCGAGATGGTCGAAGGCTTCCATCGCCACGCGCGCGCAGATCTCGGAACCGATCGAGCAGATCGGGAAGCTCTCTTCCACGGTGACGATGCGGTTGGTACGGCGCACGCTGTCGAGAATGGTTGCCATGTCGAGTGGCCGGATGGTGCGCAGGTCAATTACCTCCGCCTCGATGCCTTCCTTGGCCAGTTCCTCGGCAGCCGCCAATGAATAGACCAAGCCACGGGAGTGCGACACGATCGTCACGTCGCGGCCGGGCCGCAGGATCTTGGCTTTGCCGATCGGCACCAGCCAATCGTCCATCTTCGGCACCGGGCCATTAACACCGTAGAGGATCTCGTTCTCCAGGAACACGACTGGATTGGGGTCGCGGATCGCCGACTTCAGCAAGCCCTTGGCATCCGCCGCCGAGAACGGCGCCACAACCTTGAGGCCGGGAATGTGCGCGTACCAGGCCGAGTATTCCTGGCTGTGCTGGGCACCGACGCGCGCCGCCGCACCATTGGGCCCACGGAATACGATCGGGCAGCGCATCTGGCCGCCGGACATGTATAGCGTCTTGGCGGCCGAGTTGACGATGTGGTCGATCGCTTGCATGCCGAAATTCCAGGTCATGAACTCGATGATCGGCCTGAGCCCCCCCATCGCCGCGCCGACACCAAGCCCGGCGAAACCGTGTTCGGTAATCGGCGTGTCGACAACGCGGCGCGGGCCGAACTCGTCGAGCAGTCCTTGGCTGACCTTGTAGGCGCCCTGGTACTGCGCCACTTCCTCGCCCATCAGGAACACGTCCGGGTCGCGCCGCATTTCTTCGGCCATGGCATCGCGCAACGCCTCGCGCACCGTCTGCGTCACCATTTCGACGCCGGCGGGAACTTCCATGTCGGCTGCGGCAGTGATGATCGCGGGAGCCGCGAGTGTGGCGGCGGCTGGCGGCGGCGCTGTAGTCGCGGTGGCGCCGTTACTCGCGGCTTTGCGCACTGGCGCCGGGGCATCGGCTTCATCGTCGCCCCGGATCGTCGCAATCGGTGTGTTGACCTTGACGCCTTCGGTGCCCGCCGCCACCAGGATCGCGCCAAGCACGCCCTCGTCAACCGCTTCCACCTCCATCGTCGCCTTGTCGGTCTCGATCTCAGCGATCACCTTGCCCGAGGTGATGCGGTCGCCCTCCTTGACGAGCCAGCGCGATAGCTTGCCCTCTTCCATGGTCGGCGACAGGGCAGGCATCAGAACTTCGGTTGGCATGGCGGCATCCGGATGATGGTGGGCTGTCGGTTTACTTAGAGGCGATTAGCGCGGCGCGGCGGATGGATTAGTCAGCTTGAACAGTTCCCGGGCAAGGCTCCCAAGCGGGATTGCATCGGTCTCATGCGCAATGTGATAGCGCTCCTCGCCGCCAGTGACAACAAAGCGCCGCTTCGCAAACCCGCGAAATGCGTTCCTTCGCCGACTGCAACCGCGCCTTGAACCTTGCATTCCTGGCATCTGACGGCAGATTTGCAAGGATAACTCCGAACCCATGTCAGCACTTGGAGCATGACTGTGATGCGCCAACCAATCCCGATCCTGCGCAGCTTCGACGAGGTCAAGGCACGCGAATTCTACTGCGATTTCCTTGGCTTCACGGTCGACTGGATGCATCGTTTCACGCCCGGCCTGCCGCTTTACATGGGCATCAGCCGCGACCAATGCGTCCTGCACCTGAGCGAGCATCATGGCGATTGCTGTCCGGGCGCAGCATTGCGCATTGAGGTCGAAGCGATCGAGACACTGCATGCCGAATTGTTGGCCAAGGCCTATCGCCACGCCCGGCCCGGCATCGAAACGACACCCTGGAACACACGCGAAGTGTGCGTACAGGATCCGTTCGGCAATCGGCTGACGTTCTTTACAGAACTCGCCGAGACTCCGTAGCATTGCGGACCATGGTTATAGCCGTATTCCGCTCTAGGCTACCAGCGTCGACGTCTGCCGGGCGATCACCTGCTCCTCGTCGGTTGGGATGACGTAGGCGGCGATCCTGGACGACTTGGCGGTGATCCGCTGGCCGCCTTGACTTGCAGGTTTGGCGTTGGCGGCTTTGTCTAGCCTCAACCCGAGCCAAGCCAAACCTGTCGCAATTCGACCGCGCACTTCAGCCGCGTTCTCGCCAATGCCGCCGGTGAACACCACCGCGTCGAGCCCTTCCAGCCGGGCGGCCATGGCGGCGATTCCAGATTGCACGGCGGCGACGAAGTAGGCGATCGCCTCGGCTGCTTCTGGTTGGTCGGAGGCGCCGAGCACACGCAAATCGTTGGACAATCCCGACAGGCCGAGCAGGCCGCTCTCGCGGTACAGCAGGGTCTCCAGGCTGGCGAGATCGTAGCCGTGCTCGCGCATCAGGTAGATGATGACGCCCGGATCGAGCGCGCCGGGGCGCGTGCCCATAGGTAGCCCGTCGAGCACTGAGAAGCCCATGCTGCAGGCGACCGGCTTGCCAGCGTGCACAGCGCACAGCGATGCGCCATTGCCGAGATGTGCAAACACAACGCGGCCGTGCGCCATACCGGGCTCTAGTTCAGCCAGCCGATTGCTAACGAAGTCATAGGAAAGCCCGTGAAAGCCATAGCGCCGCACGGTCGTGAGATGGCGCGGCAGTGCATAGCGATCATCGATCGCCGGCCGGCCGCGATGGAACGCCGTGTCGAAGCACGCAACCTGCGGCAGTTCGGGGTAAAGTGCCGTGATAGCGTGAATGCCGGCGAGATTGGCCGGCTGGTGCAACGGCGCCAGCGGCACAAGTCGCTTGATCGCGTCCAACACGCCAGCATCGATGCGCACTGGACCGGCAAAGTCGAGACCGCCGTGCACGACCCGGTGGCCAGCGGCGATAAGTTGCAGCGGCAGCACCTGTTGCAGCCGCTCAACCGCCGGCGTCACCAGTAGCGCGATGTTGGACGGCTGACCGGCCGCACTGATTGACTCGTCGTGGCAATCCTCACCGCAGGCGACGCGTAACCGCGCGTTGTCGCGCTGGATTTCCACTGTCGCCGTCGCCAACCGCCGCACGGCCCCAGCATCGAACACCGCCAGCTTGAGCGACGACGAGCCCGCGTTCACGCAGAGGATATGCGGCAAGTGGTCGTGTCCTTGTGCGAGCCAGGCACCGCGCAGTCAGTCATGTTCACAAGTGTCGTCCTACACCCTGTTCCCAGGCCCATTTCGCCGCTGCGCCAGTACCCAGCGCCCAATACCCAGAGCGCGACGCGCTCGCCGCTATGGATCGCTTAAGCTTGCTGCGCGTTGGGTCGGGGCCACAAGGCCCAGGATTAAGAAAGTAGGGAGGCCAGAAGCCGAGAAACGCATCACGCGCAGGTCGGGTCAAGCCGTTGGCGAGACCTGACGCCGAACGGGCGGCGCGCGGAGTTCGCACTCGGCCGGATCACGCCCGCCGGCCGCGAATGTCGGGTCGCGCGAAGAGCTTGACCCGACCTACTGATCTGGCCATTCACGCAGCAATGGTCACGTCCGTGTACAGCTCGCTTGGATCGGGCTCGGGATCGTTCTGGGCAAACTCGGCGGCCTCGTTGACGACACGGCGGACTTCCTTGTCGATGTCCTTCAGCGCCGCATCCGTCGTGTAGTTGGCGGCCAGCATCGCGGCCTTCAACTGCTCTATCGGATCGCTCTTGTCGCGCATGGCGTCGACTTCCTCGCGCGTCCGGTACTTGGCCGGATCGGACATCGAGTGACCGCGATAGCGATAAGTCAGCATTTCCAGGATCGTCGGGCCTTCGCCCGCCCGCGCCCGTGCCACCGCCCGCTCGGCTGCCGACTTGATCGCTGCGACATTCATGCCATCGACTTGCTCGCCGGGAATGCCGAAGCTGGAACCGCGCTGTGACAGGTTGGTGGTCGCCGACGAGCGCTCGATCGAAGTGCCCATGGCGTATTTGTTGTTCTCAATGACATAGACCACCGGCAGCCGCCAAAGCTCGGCCATGTTGAAGGCCTCGTAAACTTGGCCCTGATTGGCGGCACCGTCGCCGAAGTAGGCGAGGCAGACATTGTCGTTGCCGCGATATCTGTTGGCGAATGCCAAGCCCGTGCCGAGTGGCACCTGCGCGCCGACAATGCCATGTCCGCCAAAGAAACCCTTTTCGACGGAGAACATGTGCATGGAACCACCCTTGCCGCGCGAATAGCCGCTGCGGCGCCCGGTCAGTTCCGCCATCACACCCTTGGCGTCCATGCCGCACGCCAGCATGTGGCCGTGGTCGCGGTAGGCGGTAATCAGCTGATCGCCCTGTTTCAGCGCCATCTGCATGCCAACCACAACAGCTTCCTGACCAATGTACAAATGGCAGAAGCCGCCGATGAAGCCCATGCCGTACAGTTGCCCTGCCTTCTCCTCGAAGCGGCGGATTAGCAGCATGTCAGAATAGGCCTTGATGCTCGTATCGCGATCGAGATGCGGCGGCGCGTTGTGACCATTGGTCCAAACGCCGGGATGCGAGATCGCTGCCCCGGAAGGTGCGAGTGCATCTGCGGGGGATTGAACTGCGTGCGCGACCAAGGAGCCAGGAACCGGCTGCATGGAATCTCCGTTCGAATAGAGGCCTGTTAGACCGCTATCTACAGGAGCCAGCGCTGCCTTGCCAGCCTTGCCGCGATTGTGCGCTGCAGCAAAATATCTAGCGCTGCAACACGATTAGCTCTTCAGCTTGCGCAAAACCCAATACTGACCGCGCTTGCTGGTCGAGCAAATCCGGGTCGAGATTGTCGTCCTGCAGCAGGGCAATGTCGCGCTCTAAGTGCGAGCGCGCGATCTCAAGGCCACGCAGCTTGATTTCCGCGTTCGAGAACTCGGAAGTCAGTCGCCAACGTGCCTCGAGACCGTGCCGCCCGGCAAAAGCATGATAGCTGAAATAGGCTGTGCCAGCCGCGCAGAGAAGCAAAACAAGACACTCGCGGACGACGCCTTTTCGAGCCATAGCCTCGCCGTTCTCGGTTTCAACGCAAAACAAAAGGCCGGATCCGAACACCGGCAAGAAGACGATAGCGCGCCCGCCTTAAGCGACCGTAAAGCCGCGTGCCAAAGCGATCACAATTGACGTCTTGTGTGTCCGGGTTTTCCACAGTTTGCTGATCAATGGTGCACCCGTCACGCCGCCAATGTGCGGGTCAGTATGTCCTGCACATCGCGTGATAGGCCACTTCGCCCAGCCATCGCTTGCAGCACTTTTTTCGCTTGCTTGCGGCGGCCAGATTCCAAGGTGCGCCAACTGCGGAAAGCACCGAGCATGCGCGCGGCAACTTGCGGGTTGAAGCCATTGAGTTCGATCACCATCGCCGCGACAAAACGATAGCCGGCGCCATCCGGCCGGTTGAACTGAGTCGGATTGCCTGCGGCAAACGACCCGATCAGCGCGCGCACCTTGTTGGGGTTCTGCAACGAAAACATCGGATGCCGCATCAGCGCCTGCACACGCTCCAGCGTGTCGGGCAGACATGATGTCGCCGCCGCCGAGAACCACTTGTCCATGACCAATGGGTCGCTCGACCAGCGCTGTTCGAAGGCATCGAAGGCCATCGCTCGTTCGGGGGCGTCGAGATCGGCGAGGATGCTCAGCCCGACCATCTGTTCGGTCATGTTGCGGGCGTTCTGGAAGTGCCGGGCGGCGCGGGCGATATCGG
>JANNSA010000227.1:0-8145 GCA_031402115.1 Hyphomicrobiaceae bacterium
ACGTGTACTTCGGGCGAGGCCAAACCATTCTAAGGCAACGAGAAAGGATCAAACGCGGCACCATCCAAAAACGACGTTTGCAGCATCAATCGAAAGCCGCCTAAAATCGAAACCGAATGAGCCAAAGCCTCCACTAACTCAACCCGCCAACTGTCTCAAAGCATTCGACGACGGACAGATGCCTATTTGGCACCCACATCATCGCCCAGGAGCTGTCACCACATATTGGCCGAACTCACGCACTTCCAGGCAGCGTAACCTCAAAAACCGTCGGCACCATCGCGCGCAGCTCCGCTGCCACTCGATCGTTAGCCGCATCGATCCAAATGATCCGACGCCCGCAGGTTAAGGCATATTCGATCACGTCTGGCGTGCCGCCGCGGCCGGCGGCGGGCTTGCCGTCCCACACGCACATGAGGATGTCGCATCCGGCGACCATCGCACGGCCTAGGGCCTCATAGGCGGCCTTGCTATCAGCGAGCTTGCCGTCGAGGATCCGTGTCTCGCTCGAACGCCCGAGGAGCCGACGAAACACCTCCGTCGTGGAGGTGTCCTCGAACGTCGTCTCATACTCGGCGACCGGCATAGGCAGCAAGGCTTGCAACTGAAATCCGAGTTCGAGGGCCGCCTCGGCAAATAGCCGATCTGAGCCTTCCGCCAACGCCGACATCGCAATCGTCGGCATGGCCGTCGCATCAACAGCAAGAGCCAGTGCTTCGCGGAGACGCGCTCTCACCCGCTCGGGCCCGATGTGAAGGCGGTTGGGCCGGTGACCACTAAAGCCGATACGCATGGGCGGTTCCTCCATGCGGCCGGAGCCTATCATACTTTGAAGCTTTTCGGCGGCGGCGCGGTCGGATCGGGCGGCGGGCGGTTGAGCATCCAGGCCTGATGGTCGGCATCGAGGATCGATTGGGCGGCTTCCACATAGGCCAACGCCGCATCACCGTCGCCGCGATCGGCGGCGTCGCGCACCGCCTTGTGGCGCTCGGGCGTGCGCAGCGCATCGAGGCGTTGCCGGGTGACGGCGAAAAGGGCGGCATTGCGCTCATCCTGCGTGACCATGGCGCGTGCGCTGGCGTAGGCGAGCAATGCGGAGCCGGCTGTGTTCAGGCCGAGCTGCCAGCGCGTCGGGTCATCGAGGATGAGACCGACCCACCACGACCAATCGGGCATCGATGCCCCGAAGCCGGCCACCAACGCCGTCGCACCGACAGCGATGCCTGCAAGTGTCGCGAAGGTGGCAAGCGCGCGCGGCCAGGCGCGGGACGATGCCCCTATCCGGTGACGCCGTTCGGCAGAAGCCAGATAGCCGCGCTGATAATCGAGGTGTGCAGCGTCAACCAGGTCCAATTTTGCGCGCCAGTGCTGTGATGCGTCGGCGCCAGCCGGTGCGGGCGCGAGCAGAAGCGCGCGAAAATAGTTGCCGCGCAGCCGCTCGGCTTCGGCACGGCACGTCATCCATGTCCCGGCAGTCCCCGATCGATTGAGCCACCAGACGACCAAGAGCGCAATCGCATTGGCCGCCGACTGCAGACCGCTGATGAAGCCGCGCCACGTGGCACTCGCGGGTATGAGCTTTTCGAGCGGAAACAGCATGGCGGATGAGATGATGGTCGCGACTGTCATCAAGGTCAGCGCGACCTGGGCCCATCGCCTGTACCCGCGTTGCGCTTTCGCCGCGTCAGCGTCGGCGTCCTCGTAAGCTTTTAGGCGATTGTCGAGGGCTGGGTCAGTGACGATCGCGCGGACCGGTGCGTCGGCGTTAAGAGCGAGCTTTGCGAGCGCGGAAGCAATGGTCGGCCGTTGGTCGTATTTGCGGATGCGCGGTCGGAGCACACGGGGCGTGGGAGGAGGAGCGACCAAGCCGGTCGACAGCGAGGCGACTACCGGTTCGAGGCCGGGCGCATGATTGGCATCAACATCCGATCTCTGGGCATCGTTCACCGTTGCTGTGTTCTGCTCAAGGTTGGCAACCTTGTTATCGGATTGAGTGAAGCCAAATCTCTCGTTGAACTGGGTAGGCGAGAGATAGCAATTAGGGTGCAGAGGCGCGTAAAGCGCGGCGATGACGTTCTGCAATTCGAGATCATCTTTCTGCCGACCAAGTTGGCGAGTTGCATCGGCAAACAAATCCTGATGCGCTTCTTGCAAGAGTACATCTGTTGCCTCAATAGAGGTACGCGTTCCGACGCCGCGAGCTAGGCCAGCTGTAAGAAATAGGGCGCGTCCGCGAGTTGCGGCTGCGCTTCGCGAGACGTCGAGAATTTTTGCTGTCTTATCGTCTGAGCCAGTTACGATGCGTGTCCCATCAGGGCTAAATGATACAGAATGTACTGAACTTGCGTGTGGATACAAAACGGCAATCCCTGCCCCGGTCTCGGCGTCCCACAAACGCACTGTATTATCGAAAGAACCCGTAACGACACGCGTGCCGTCGCAGCTGAACTCCGTCGAGTGCACCCAGTTTGAATGGCCTTTAAGGATAGCAATCTCGCTGAGGTCCACCGCATTCCAGACGCGCGCCGTATGGTCCCGTGCTCCCGTTGCCACGCGTTTTCCGTCAGCATCAAAAGACGCGGCCCTGACTTCGCCTGTGTGACCACTTAGAACGCCGATTTCTGCGCCATTTCTGGAATTCCAAAGACGCGCCGTATGGTCATCAGAAGCAGTCACCAGGCGCGCACCATCGGAGCTAAACGACACCGAGTTAACTGCCTTCGAGTGACCTTTGAAAGTAACACGTTCCGTGCCACTTGCATTTTCATAG
This sequence comes from Hyphomicrobiaceae bacterium, assembly GCA_031402115.1. Lineage (GTDB taxonomy): Bacteria > Pseudomonadota > Alphaproteobacteria > Rhizobiales > Hyphomicrobiaceae > JANNSA01. The sequence continues at coordinate 2,771 of JANNSA010000227.1, forward strand.
AGGTGCGCGGCGCTGTCGGCGGAACCCGTGACAACGTTTGTCCCATCAGGGCTGAATGAAGCCGACTGAACCCAGCTTGTTTGAGGGCCCACAATCGAAATCTCTGCCCCTGTCATGGCATCCCATAAGCGTGCGGAGTTATCGTAGGAGCCGGTCACAACGCGTCTCCCGTCGGGACTAAAAGACGCTGCGCGAACGCCTGCCGTGTGGCCTCTTAGGACGAGAACCTGAGCTCCGGTTTCCCAATCCCAGATCCGGGCTGTATTATCTTCTGAGCAAGTCAGCACGCGTCCGCCACTTGGAGAGAATAAGGAGGCCAAGAGCGAGTTTGCGTGGCCCACAAGCAATGCGATCTCGTTGCTGCTGGCGGCATCCCAGATTCGGGCTGTGCCATCATCTGACCCTGCAAGAACCCGCTTCCCGTCTGGACTAAACGAAACACTGCGCACCGAAGCGGAGTGATCTCTAACCACGGCAATTGCCATCCCGTTCTTCGCGTCCCACAGTCGTACGGTACCGTCATAGGCTCCCGTCACGAGCCGCCGCCCGTCAGGGCTGAAGGACACAGCGGGTGGCAAACGCACCCCATCTGGACTAAGCGGATCTGCCAGTTTGTGAGCTTGCAAGACAGCAACTTCTACCGCGCTTTTAGCATCCCACAGTCGCGCAGTGTTGTCGTAAGAGGCGGTAACTAAGCGCTCTCCGTCCTGGCTAAATGACGCGGCGGCAACCGCGTCCTCGTGCGCACTCAAAATCGAGAGTTCAGCGCCGCTCTCAGCATCCCAAATACTCGCTGTAGTGTCCGTCGACGCGGTCACCACGCGCTTGCCATCTGGACTGAACGAAGCGGCCTTGATCGCGAGCTTATGGCCTTTCAGAACGGTGATTTGGGACCAGTTTCTCGAATCCCAAACGCGAGCGGTGTGGTCACCTGAGCCAGTCACGAGTCGACTTCCATCTGGACTGAAAGCCACTGACCAAACCGTACCGTTATGCCCATCTAAGGTACTTACTTGCGCACCGCTGCGTGCATCCCATATGCGGGCCGTATTATCGGCGGAGCCTGTGACTACTGTCATTCCGTCCGGACTGAACGTAACAGTAACAACTCGGTCGCGATGACCTCTCAATTCCGCGACCAAGTTGCCACTCGTCGCATCCCAAAGATGCGCAATGGCGTCGTCAGACCCCGTCGCAACGCATTTCCCATCGGAGCTGAACGAAACGGCTACAATCTTGCCCTGGTTGCCCTGCAAAACAGCGATCTCGTTACCACGTTCGGTATCCCACAATCGTGCCGTGCCGTCAGACGAGGCTGTTATTGCGCGCTGCCCGTCTGGACTAAAACTGGCAGTGAGTATCGCGCCAGCATGGCCGTTGAGCACACACCTCGTCCGATTGCCAATGATTGCTTTGGCTGCCACTGGCCAAAGCTCCGGAACCAGTGCCATGTCCAAATCGTTGGCCAGAAGTGCGCCAGCGGCAGCAAGGCGCAACGCGTGCTCCGTTTCCCCACGTGCCAGCGCTTCCTCTGCCGGCTTCACAAATGCACGGCCAATGATTCGGCGCTGACGACTACGGTCGGCCTCGAGCTGCCTTGCGCTGGCATCGGTAAACTCAGTCACCTTCTTTGGTATCTCCGGCGCCGCGAAACTGCGTTGACGTTGCCAGGCGCGCAGGTCCACTAGGTCCCCGATAGGCAGCAGCTTACCGTCGCGCTCGCCTTCAGGCGCTACATGCCACGCCTCCGCGCGAGCAAGCCACCGCGAAAGCTCGCGCTCCCACAGCACCGTCGCAACATTCAGCGCAGCATCGGTCTTGTCGATCAAAGGTGCCCAAGCCGGTGCTCTCGCAGCGCTCAGCGCAAACGCTTCCGCAAGGGTTACCAGCTCCGCCGCAAGTTTTGGCTCGCTTGGGTCGGCTGCCGACTTCGCGACACGATGCGCCTTGAAAGCGTCGGCGACCGCTCGATATTCGAAGCCGAACGACGTCGCGTCGATGTGGTTCGGGATAGATAGTTCACGAGGCACCGTCATGCCTGGGCCGCGACGGAAATCCACGGCGAGCAGGCGCTTGCCCAGCTCGACGGTGCGCTTGATCTCCCAGGCGCAGACAGAGTCGGCATCCCATCGCGCAACCGAGTCGGGCGAGATGACGAACAGCACCGCTTCGACTTCGAGGATCAGGCCATCCAGGCGCTTGCGCCACTCCTCGCCCGGGACGATGTCTTGCTTGTCCAAACGCACCGTGTGGCCGAGCTCGATCAGAGCGTCGCGGACCAGTTCGGCGAACACGCCATCGACGCGTGAGTACGAGATAAAGACGCGGAGTTTGGGTTCGATGGACGCGACGGCAGGATCAGCAGTGGACATGAGGACACTCGGAATGACGCAACTCGTCGCCGACCCTAACCCATCCAGCGTACACTACCGGGCCAGATAAATGCGGGTTGATTGTTATGCGGCATGGCTGCAACGGCATTGAACGCGGCCTGGCGCAAACATCACGCCAGTGGCTGCAACATCTGATCGAATACCGCCGGGAAGTCGTCCTCAGATACCTCCATTTTGGCAGCTGCCGCCGCAAGCGCCCCAAGCTCTAGAATTGCGCCGGCGTTGGTGAAATCCCGAAGTTCATTGAGGCGGCCAGCCGGAATCGGCTTCGAGATCAGTTTCTCGCGTTCAAGCCAGGCGTTCTCCAATCGGATGTCGTAGCGCTGGAACGAAAGCAACGGCTGCTTGAGGCCGGCGCCGTCACCGAGGAGGTCGTGGCTGAGGTCGCCGAGCACGCGATCAATGTGCCAGCCTTTGCGCGGCATGCTCATCCATTGCAGGAGCGTCAGCGCGAGTTGTTGACCATCGGAAATCATCCCAGCAAGTGCGTGTGCTGCTTCCAGAGGGACGAAGCGCGACTCCTCTGAGGCTTGGTCGAAGCTGCCCGTTCCCACGGACACGAGAAGTAGATTGTCGGCACCGAGCTTCCAAGCTTTGCGATTGCCTCTCGGTTCAAGTTCGCCGCCACCAAGATTGTAGCCGCTGATACCCGCCATCATGAATAGCTGCAGTGCCGGGCAGTTGTGCGGTGACACGCCGCCATCGACGAATTTGCCCTTCGCGGGATCGCCAAAATGGTCCACTCCATCGAAGATACTGATGCCCGCAGGCGAGAAGTAGAGTGGGGAGGCAGTCGAGGCACGCAAGAGGTCGACCAACTTGTAATCGCCGTTTCCGAGCCGGGCCGGCGCGTTACCTTGTCCTGCACGGGGTTCGAAGTACTGGTCAAAGGGATTGTTGATGACGGGCCAGACGCTTGCCGTATCGGCGCGCTTGGAGACGATGCACAGACCGGTCTTGAGGTCGTCAGTGCGAAGCGGCTTGTCGAAGACTTCAGCCTGAATGAGACCGCGAAGCACGCGAGCGTCGAAGACGTGGTCGAAGATGCCGTAGTTGGCATCCTCCTTGTTGAAGATGCGCGGCGCCCACCCTTCGAACAGTTGGCGGATGTAGGCGACGTCCTTGCCCATAGCGAGCAGGGTGGCCAGCATCGAACCGACAGACGTGCCGCCGATGAGGTCGAAATAGTCCGATAGGACGAGCTTCGGTTTCTTGAACCGACTGCGCAGCAGCGCTTCTATCTCCGCCAAGAAACACAGCGTGACAATGCCGCGCGTGCCGCCGCCGTCGAGGGCGAGGATGCGCTTCGGGCCTTCGGCGCGAAAGCGGGCGCTGATGTGGGTGGGTGCGGTAGTAGAGGATGCGGGATAGGCAATCATGTGGTCAGGAATCCGTTGAGTGTTGCGCCACGTAATCGAGCGTGGCGCGCGCGTGGTCGAGGGAACTGACGGCGATGAGGCCGTCGAGGTAGATTTTGAGGAATTGAGCGGCGGCGAGTTGAGTCGTAGTCACTTGCATGTGGGGCGCGACGCTTGCGATGTCGCTCGAAGGCGCAGTAGGAACAATCTTAGCCCAGGTATCTCTGGCTGATTTTTCGTCGACGCGCGCAAGCCACTTGGCCTTGGTTGCTCATCGGGGAACCAATCGAGGATTTGCACACGGCCGAGGGCGTCTCCGGCGGCGAGCGCCCGCACAATGACATCTTATGCGATCACCTAACTAAGCCCAGCCTCAACGTGTTACTTGCGATTTTTGGGTTTCGACTTCGGGGCGCCCGACTTAGCCCCACTTTTCGCTACCTCATCAGAAATCGACCAAACCATATTGAACGACACCCTTGCAGTGGCCAAATTTGGATCATTGGGGGCCATCTCGGTTGCCTCGACCTCACCATTGGGCGCGACATCACCAGTCCATGCCGCTTGCTTGCCAAGCAACAGTTGCTCGCTCAGTCGGTCGGACTGCCGCATGTTTGCGACTCTTATGTTGCTTGCAACAGCCTCCGCGCCGAAGACGTTCTCATACTCTTCTAGTGTTGCCCTCTCGTCCTTCTTGGTTCGAAATTTCGTGAATACTGCTACAACTTTAACACCCCTGTCGCGTAGATAGCGCAGTCGCGGCCATATAGCCTTAGATACACGGGACCCGTCGGATCGAGCGAGCATTCGAACCGTCCTCGCTTCCTCGCTATTGTCTCCCGCACGGGTGGCGGCTTCAACATCGCCAACAAAACGATCGAGGGTCAGTTGTTTGCTTTCGGGCTCTTTCGAGACCTTAGGAATGGTCTTCGGTGTTCTACGTCTCATCTACGCACCTCGTCAAAAACCGCATGAGTGGCTACCAAATTGCCTTTACTCGGCCGCTCGGCTCACGTCATGGCAGGCCTTATTGCTGGCTGATCCGTCGGAGGCTACTATCCGAGCCTTTCGAACCGCTTGACCAGACGCCTTGTCGCGATAACCGCTGACCAGGACGCGAAGGACGCTGCCTGCAGGCTTATTTGACGACTGATATTGTATTTCAACGTCGTCTCCTGGGGTAACGACGTCGTCAATGAAGATGCTCGGTTCCAGGCCGGCCCCGTCGAGATTATCAAGCATTTCCTCGAGCGTTGATCGCTGGGCCTGAACTTCGGAAGATAGATTCGGGTCTCCAGATGCATCTTCCAATGCAAGGTTTAAGCTATCAATCTGACTAAACACAGCTTCGAGTTTGTCCCGAGCCTTCTGGACTTCTCGAGTGTCGGGCGTCGTCGAGCCACTCGTTTCGGCTGATGATTGAACGGGCCCATTCGCAGTGAAGTGTCGATTGTCGGCCGCACCACCAGGGCGTTCAGTTGGCACAGAATTCAATCGAGCTGGCGTTTCTGGCTGCTGCTGTTGGGGCCTACCCTCAGCTAGCGGCTTGCCGCGTCTCTGACGTAGCACATCGCGAAGGCTGGGTGATAAATTCTGGTCATTGGCATTTGAAGCACCCCGTTCG
>JANNSA010000228.1:0-3019 GCA_031402115.1 Hyphomicrobiaceae bacterium
CAGCGCGCCGGCCGTGCCGGCCAACCACCAGCTCGGCCGCCAAGCTGCGTCCGCATGGTACATCCAGCTGGCGACACCGACATTGGCGAGTGCGCCAACACTGCAAACCAAACAAAACGTGATCAGCCCCCACAGCATCGGCCAACCCGTCAGGCGCCGGTCACGATAGGTCAGCTGATTATTGAGGCCGAAGTTCCAGACCATGGCGGCCGCGGTCGCGAGGGCCTGCGCGGCATCGAACGGCAGGCCGCCAGAACTCAGCGCCAGCGACAAGGCGGCGAGATGCACCACCAGACCGGTGGCGCCAACCAGCACGAACAGCACGAAGCGCACCGACAGCCAGTCACCGAACAGCTTGGCCAACAGCAGGCTAAGAAACTCAAGCGCGACGAGGCTGTCGAGTTTGGATTCGCCATGCTGGCGGGCGCGAAATGTGAACGGCAATTCGTGAGCCGCCAGCGGGTGTGGCGACGAGGCCATGATGTCGAGCAGGATCTTGAAGCCTTGCGACGACAATCGCGGTGCAACGCCGTCAAACACTGACCGCTTCACCATGAAGAAGCCGCTCATTGGATCCGAAAGCGTAACGCCGAGCAGCCGCCGGGCCAGCCAGGTCGCCAAATGACTGCCCTGCTCACGCGTTGCTGACAGGCCGGCGCCGACGCCACCACCATCGATGTAGCGGCTGCCAACGACGATTTCGGCGCCCGCTTCTATTGCTGCCAGCATTTCCGGCAACAGGGCTTCGTCATGCTGCAAATCGGCGTCCATCACGGCGACAACCGGCGCCGCCGAAGCTAGCATGCCCTCAATACAAGCGCCGGCCAAGCCGCGCCGGCCAATGCGTTTGAGGCAGCGCACGCGGGCGTCGGCCAAGGCCAATTCCTTGGCAATTTGCGCCGTGCCATCAGGGCTGTTGTCATCGACAAAGATCACTTCCCAACGCCGGCCAACCAGGGCCGCATCGAGCAGGTCGACCAGCGCCCGTACATTGTCGCGCTCTTTGAAAGTTGGCACGACAATCGACAGCTCCGGTCCGCGCGCGGTTGAGATGAAGGCTTGGTCGGCGCGGCTGAAAAAGGTTCCCATGCCGGGCAGCGTTAGCGATGCTCGCCGCACTGGTCAAATTGCGCCGTGCTTTCTGCATCCAGAACGCACGTTGACGCCGTACTCCCTTCGCTGCATTGCGACGCAGCGACGTGCCGGCCGCCATACATTCAGCAGCATGACCGGCTGGTTGTTACAGCGTTCAGCGCGTAGCCTGGGAGACGTTCGGCTTCCGCAGCTTTGGGGACACCATGCAACGAACTATCCTTGCGGCCTGTGCCGCGTTCTTGGTCTTGGGATGCATGGCTACTTGGACGGCAAGCCTGTTGCCGCTCCCGGCGCAAGCCAACGATACGGCGGCCGTGACCGCGCTGCAATCGCGCGTCACAGTGCTGGAAGCCAAGCTCGCTGCCATCGCCAGCAGCGCCGAACGCACCCGGACGACGTTGGCCAGGCAATTGGCTGAACCGATGATCCTGTTGGTTGGCACGGGACCATGCCCCGCTGGTTTCACCCGGATCAATACGCGAGTGTTCCTGAATTCGCGGCCCCGTACGCCTGAGACGGGGCCCTTGCTCGATGCCGCCGGCATTCCGGACGAAGAACAGCCGGGCGTCGGATACAATGTCTCGCGAGATTTCTTCTTGTGCTTCCGCCGCGCCAACTCAGCCAGCATGGACTGAGTGGCCTCTGCCCACGGCGCGGCCACCCTTGAGGTATGAACGGCCGCGCGCACTGTCCCGTTACTTCAGCAATTCCTTGACGATGCCGCCGACCTTGCCGAAGTCGAGCTGGCCAGCGAAGCGCTCCTTGAGCACCGCCATCACCTTGCCCATGTCCTTGATCGAGGTGGCACCCGATTCCGTGATGACGGCGGCGATCGCGGACTTGGCCTCGGCGTCGCCCATAGCGGTTGGCAGGAAACCTTCGATCACTACGATCTCGGCTTCTTCCTGGGCCGCCAATTCATCGCGCTTCCCTTGGCGAAACAGCACGATCGACTCACGGCGCTGCTTGATCATGCGCGCCAGCAATTCAACGATCTCGCCATCGCTGATGGTCTCCTTGCCGGACGGCCGTGAGGCGATGTCGGCGTCCTTGATCTTGGCGTTGACCAGGCGCAGCGTTGAAAGAACCGGCTTGTCGCCGGCCTTCATCGCGGTCTTCAGAGCGTCATTGATGCGGGTGCGCATGGGTGTTGTCCTTCTCTGGCTGGACGATTAGCCAAGCGCCTCTGATGGGCCCTCGAGCCTAGCGCGCAGCTTCTCTTCCTCATACTGGATGAACCAGCCTATCATCTGCCGCCACAAGGCTTCCACCAAATCGGGCGGCAGACCCCGTGATTCGGCGTGGGCGCGGACCTTGTCGATCACCTGCTGATTGCGCCACGGCACGTTAGCTTGCACCTGCTCGGCCAGCTTGATCTGCCAAGCGCGTTCGACATAACCAAAGCGCTGCGCCAGCAGATCAACCAGATCCTGATCGAGCTTGTCGATCTCGTAGCGGACGGCGGTCATATCGGCGCATTGGCCCGGGGGCCGGCGATCCTCGATCATCTGCGTCCTGGCTCCCGCTGTGTGCTGCCGGTGCACTGAGCCGGTCAGGTCGTCGCATATGTGGCCGCGCGCGCATCGCTCTGAACCTGCTCGAGCAGGCGCGCTGCCTCGCTACCGCGAATGCGGCTTATATCATCCTGATACTTCAGCAGGGTGCCGAGCGTCGAGTCGATCGCTTGCGGATCGAGCGCAACGACGTTGAGTGCAATCAACGCCTGCGCCCAGTTGATGGTCTCGGCAATGCCGGGGGTCTTGTACAGGTCCATGCGGCGGAGACCGTGCACGAACGTCACCAATTGCCTGGTCAAGGCCGCCGGTGCCTCGGGCACTTTCAGCGCCAGAATCTCCTTCTCGCGCTCCAGCGCTGGAAAGTCCACCCAGTGGTAGAAGCAGCGACGGCGCACGGCATCATGAAC
>JANNSA010000229.1:0-2383 GCA_031402115.1 Hyphomicrobiaceae bacterium
AAGTTGAAGTCCAGGTGCTGGAAGTCGACGCTCAGAAGCGCCGCATCTCGCTCGGCCTCAAGCAGACCCAGGCCAATCCCTGGGATGCCTTCCTGACGACGCACCCCAAGGGCTCGATCATCGAGGGCCAGGTCCGCAACATCACCGAGTTCGGTCTGTTTGTCGGCCTGGATTCGGGCATCGATGGCATGGTCCATTTGTCGGACCTGAGCTGGTCGAAGCCGGGCGAGGAAGTCATCAAAGACTACAAGAAGGGCGATGACGTGAAGGCCATCGTCCTCGACGTCGACGCCGAGAAGGAGCGCATCAGCCTCGGTATCAAGCAGGTCGAGAGCGATCCGTTCGAGAACGTCGCCACGCTCAAGAAGGGCTCCGTCGTTACCTGCACCGTGACGCAGGTTCAGGAGAATGGCCTCGAAGTGAAGGTCGCCGACAGCGATATGACGGCTTTCATCAAGCGCTCCGATTTGTCGCGCGATCGTTCTGAGCAGCGCCCCGAACGCTTTTCAGTCGGCGACAAGTTCGACGCTCAGGTGACCCAAGTCGACAAGGCCTCCCGCAAGATGAACGTATCCATCAAGGCGATGGAAATCTCCGAGGAGAAGGACGCAGTCGCGGCCTATGGCTCGTCGGACTCAGGCGCTTCGCTTGGCGACATCCTTGGTGCCGCGATGAAGAAGCGCGCCACCGACGACAAGCCCGACGCCGCCGGCTGAGCGATACGAAAGCCAGCTGACTGAAAGAAAATGGACCGCATCATGAAAATTGATGCGGTCCATGCTTTTTTCAGGAGCGCCTCTCGCCTATGGTGATGACAAGGCGGAGGTTTCCGTCGCATGATACCCGGCGATATCCCGCCATCCCCTTCAGAAGTCCGTAAGCCAACTTCCCCCTGGACCGGACCATCGAGAGCAGCATGGCAACCAGCGAAATCGAGACGACGCTTGAGCGATCGCGACTGCGGCGGCGCGCCAGCCGCTGGCGGATCGCGGCCATCATTGCCGGCGTCGTTGCATTGGCAGCGCTATTCTGGGGCGGCGGCCAGGGCCGGCCGAAACAGGCGCATGTCGCTCGTGTCACCATCAGTGGCATGATTACCGATGACCGGCGGCAGCTGGAATTGCTGCGCGATCTTGGCGACGCGCCAGGTGCCAAGGCAGTGATCCTCGCCATCAACAGTCCGGGCGGCACCACGACCGGCGGCGAGGCGATGGTTGAGGCAATCCGTAAGCTCGCGGCGAAGAAGCCAGTAGTGGCCGTGCAGGGCACCATCGCCACCTCGGCCGCCTATATGATCAGCCTGCCAACGGATCGCATCTTCGCGCGCGGCAGCACCATCACCGGCTCGGTCGGCGTGATCGTGCAGTTCCCCGAAGTGTCGGAGGCGCTCGGCAAGGTCGGCGTCAAGATGATCGAGATCAAGAGCGGCGCGCTGAAGGCCAGCCCATCGCCATTCCAGCCCTTGGACGAAGGTGGCCGGCAGTTGCTTGATCAGATGGTCAAGGAAGGGCAGACTTGGTTCCTCGGTATGGTGCGCGAGGCGCGCAAGATTGATACGAGCGCGGTGCCCGGCCTTGAAGCCGGCGCCATTTTTTCGGGCCGCAAGGCGCTGGAATACAAACTGATCGACGAATTGGGCGGCGAGGATGCGGCAATTGCCTGGCTTGAGAGCGCCAAGAGCGTGCCAGCCAAGTTGGCGATAGTGGACTGGAAGCCGGCGCCCGAATCGCGCTGGGACGGCGGCTGGCTCGGTGCCGACGCCAGTGGACTGGATACCTGGATCGGAAGGCTCGTGGGTGGCGCTGTGACGGGCACGGCTGAGCAATTGCTCGGCAAGACTGCGGTTGACAGTCTGCGGCTTGACGGGCTCTTGTCCGTCTGGCAGGCTGGATAAAAATTACTTGAATAACAAAGACATCTGCGGGAGGGTGGCACGGTGATCAAGTCAAAATTGATCGAAAAACTATCGATGGACAATCCGCATCTGTACCACAAGGACGTGGAGCGGATCGTCAACGTCATATTCGACGAAATCATTGACTCGCTGGCCAAGGGCGACCGGGTTGAACTGCGCGGCTTTGGCGCCTTTACCGTCAAGCACCGCGAGCCGCGCAAGGGCCGCAATCCGCGCACCGGTACAAGCGTGTCGGTAAGCGAGAAGTTCGTACCCTTCTTCAAGACGGGTAAGGAACTGCGTGAGCGCATCAACAAGATCGCTGTGGTGCCCGGCAAAAAAGAAAAGGGCAAGCCGCCCGCGCGCCGGGCGGCCAGCCCCCGCCTCGAGACGGCGCGGGCACGATAGTGCTGGGGTGGGGGCCCCACGACAGAGGAAGGGGGAGAGCCCCGACCAAAAACCGGGGGTGGGACCCAGGGGCGGGTGAGT
>JANNSA010000230.1:0-5844 GCA_031402115.1 Hyphomicrobiaceae bacterium
GCCTTCTCAAGCAGCGCGGGCGCCATCTACGCCGGCTCCACGGCCGAGCTCATCACCGAGGACACCGAGGTGGCCCCGACCACACCCTATGCGCGCGAGAAGCTGGTGCAAGAGGCACTGCTGGCCACCTTCACCGAGCAGTCCGACCGGCCGGCCGTGCTGGTGGCGCGGCTGTCCACGCTGTACGGACCGGGGCAGTCCTCAGGCAAAAAGCAGGGACTGCTGACGCACATCGCGCGCTCGGTGCTGCGCAACCGGGCGGTGCAGATCTACGTGCCCTTCGACACCATCCGCGACTACCTGATCGCTGACGACGCCGCCGGGGCCATGGTCGGTGTGCTCGGGTTGCTGGCCGACCGAGGCGGCATGACCACCAAGATATTTGCCTCGGAGCAGCCCACGACCATTGCCGAGATCATCTCGGTGTTCCGCCGGGTGACGCGGCATCCCCCGCGAATTGCCACGAGTTCGAGCAAGCTCAGCGCGTTGTATACGCGCTGCGTGCGCTTCAGGTCACGGGTGCTGTGCGAGCAGACCCCCAAGCCCAGGACGGTGTTGCTGGTGGGCGTGGCGCAGGTGATGGAGGCCGAGCGATTGAGCCTTGTGCGGTCAGGGGGCGAAACTTCGCCCGTGGGTCGGGCCTGAGTGCACTGCCCTTTCCTCAGATTGCATTCCCGGATGGCATGACAGATGGCTGCCTTGGTTGGACAATTTGCAAGATTCGCGATGGTGGGCGGAATCGCCACGCTGATCCAGTACGTCGTCCTCTTGGCTCTGGTACAGCTTGCCAAGCTCGATCCCGTCTGGGCGTCAGCAGTCGGCTATGCGTTGAGTGCGGTCTTCAACTACCTGATGAACTACATCTACACCTTTGACAGCAAGGCCGCACACGGACCCGCGGCCATGAAGTTCGCCATCATTGCAGGCCTCGGTTTGCTGCTGAATTCACTGGTCATGAGCTTGCTCATCAGTTCGGGCTCACATTACCTCGTCGCGCAAGTCGTGGCGACCATTGTCGTGCTGTTGTGGAATTTCTTCGGGAGTCGATTCTGGACGTTTCGACAAGGATGATGCAACCCCGGGACGCTAATAGCCATGGGCGTCGGTCACCTATCGCGGTGAAGCCGCCACCGCCAACCTGCCGCGCCGGCCAGCCTTCGTGCAGCATTGAGCTCCTGAGGCTACCCGGGCCTGTGGCGCAACGTTGAAGCAGGCACGCGGCAATGACCAATGCATTGAAGAATCGCGCAGCAGAACAGTTGGAACTGGAAAGCGCCGCGATGCCGAAGGGCCTGCTGCGACAACATCCGATCGAGGACTACCTCGCTCACTTCGACAAACTCACGGGGATCGACCGCTATGACCATGTTCCCGATGCCTGCAGCGCCATCTGTCGCAGCATATGCCAAGCAGTCGGCGAGGATGGCCTGGGCCGCTACCACCGAATCGTCTTGCTGACGCTCTTGGAGAGAGACGATCCGCCAGCGAAATGGCCGGCCTATCCAGAAAGCATCCTGTCCTGCCGTGAGAAGTATCTTGCGGGCCTTATTGCGCAGGCTCAGCGGAATCCGGCGGCCTTCTACCATCACTCCAATGATCGCTTCTCGAAGGATCTCGCCGTGTGTCGACACAGACTGGTTCCCTGCGGTGCGCAACTGATCGACGTGCGCTCTGGAGTCCCACGTAGCCTGCTGTACCGGCAGACGGCTTGCGGTGCGCTGGACTTGCTCGGATACATGCTGGCTTCACTCGGAGGATTCAAGGTGCTCTATGAACTCCACATGGACCCACGCCTCGTGCTGGAATTTAATGCCAATGGTTGGATGCGATGCTATGCGCGCATTGCCGACCTGCTGGAGATTCAACCCGAGATTCGCGGTGTATTCGGGACAAGTTGGTGGTTCGATCCCGCGCTGGCAACCATCAGCAGGCGACTGGGCTTCTTGCGCGAGATTCCGCTATCCGGCGGTGCACGGCTGTTCCGGTCCTGCAGCACGCAGGCCAGCCTGGACAATGCCACCGCCAATTCGCGCGAACGCCAGGCCGCGGTTGATGAAGGCGCTTATCGGCCCACGGATTGGAGCATGGTGTGGTCGCGTAAGGCCTTGATCGCTTGGGCCAAGGGGAGCACGCGCTGATGTCGATCAAGCACATAGCCTTGCGCGGCCTGAGGTTCTGTGGCGGCTTCGCGTTGAGCGAGCGGCTTACGGCCGCAGGCCTGCGCATTCTTTGCTACCACGGCATCGCCATTCAGGACGAGGATCGCTTCCGACCAAAGCTTTTCATGCGATCGGAGTCCTTCTGTAAGCGCATGGATTGGCTTGTGGCGAACGGATATCGGGCCATACGGCTGGACGATGCGATTGATCAGTTGAATCGGGGCGAAGTGCCGCAGCGCGCTGTGGTCATCACCTTCGATGACGGCTGGTGGGGCTGTCTTGACGGGGCGTTTCGCAAGCTCGCCGCTCTTAGCTGGCCCGCAACACTGTACTCGACGACCTATTACACCCAGGTTCAGCAGCCGGTATTCAACGTCGCAGTGGACTATCTCATCTGGAAGTGCGGCGCCACCATGCTCGAAATGAACGCTTTGTCATCCCAATGGTCCGACAGAATCGACCTGGGGGATCCAAAGCAACTCCGGCAGGCCAGCGACAGAATTCGAGGGCACGGGGACCGAGACCTCGATGCCATGGATCGCACCGCCCTGCTTTACCGCCTTGCCGCGGCGCTGGGCTTCGACCCCATTGAACTGTTCGAAAGGAGGCGCATTCTGACACTCATGAGCATGTCCGAACTGCGCGACGCCGCCGCCATGGGCATCGATATTCAATTGCATACCCATCGGCACCGACTGCCTGCGGACGACGCCGTCACGTCCACCCAGGAACTGGTAGACAACCGAGCAGCGCTAGCCGCGGCGGCCGTCACGGAGTTGCGGCATCTCTGCTATCCGAGCGGCCAATACGACCAGCGAATTTTCCCCGTGTTGGAAGCTTCAGGCATTGTCAGCGCCACAACAACGGATGCCGGGATCAACTTTCCCGGCGAGCAATTGCTATCATTGGCGCGATTCCTCGATGGGGAAGATGTGCATTCCATCGAGTTCCAGAGTGAACTTGCCGGTACGCATGAGTTGTATAGACGAATTCGTGCCGGACAAGCACCCTGGCGTGCAACTTCCCCACTCAATTGGAATCGGCCGCGCATGCCGAGAGCCCGAAAGCAGGACACATGAATCAGAGCGACGTATTCGAGTCCATTTCCCGCACGCTCCGGCGAATTCTGGAAGACAAGGGCGAGTCCATGCAACACATCGATGCCGATACCGTGCTGCTCGGCGGCAGCCTGGCCGTGGACTCCCTGGATCTGGCCGCGATCGTGGTCGAGATGGAGGGCATTACAGGTAGAGACCCGTTCGCGAACGGCTTTGTGGAGTTCCGCACCGTAGGCGAACTGGTGGCGCTCTACGCAAGTTCTTGAACGTGAGCCTTTCCGAACCCGCGCTCGAATCCCCGGAAGCCGACATCGTCGTCGATGGGGTCCATGTCGACTCCGCATCCCTGTCAAGCGCCGCAGACAAGTTGGCCGAGCGCGTGTGCAGCAGCGGCCACCGCTGCATCGCGCTTTGCAGTCCGCGCGCTGACCGCGTTGCCGTGGCCGTGCTGGCTTGCCGGCGCGCGCAAGTGGCACTGCTGCTGCTGCGTCGCTTGCCTGCGGTTTCAGTGCTCCGCGACTGGCGGGTGGAGGCGCTGTTCGAGGATGACTTCTCCTTGTCACCCACCGGCGTGGCGCAGGGCACGCGCCAGGGATTCGAAATCCTTCTGACGACTTCTGGCACGACCGGCAAACCCAAAGTCGCGCGCCATGACCCTGCTCGAATCCTGGGTCGAATTCGTCGGCCCAACTCGACTAGCGCAAAGCCCGTCTGGTTGCTTGCCTTTCACCCTGCCAGCTTTGCCGGCCTGCAGGTGACGCTGTCCGCACTCGTCGGGGGGGGCAGGCTTGTGACCTGCTCGTCGCCGACAGTCAGCGCACTGGCGGCCGAGGCGGCACGGCAGCAGGTCAGCCACGTCAGCGCCACGCCCACTTTTTGGCGCGCATTCATCATGGCACTCGGCGAGCCGACGTCCCGTTTACCCTTGAAGCAGGCCACCCTGGGCGGCGAGACAGTGGATCAGGCCATCCTGGATCGAATGATGGCCGCATTTCCGGCGGTGGACATTACCCACATTTATGCTTCCACCGAGGCCGGAGCAGTGTTTGGCGTGAAGGACGCCAGGGCCGGATTTCCTGCGCAATGGCTCAACGAAACCATAGAAGGCGTTTCGCTGCGCATTCACCAAGGCGTGCTCCAGGTCATGAGCCCACGATCCATGGACGAGTACCTTCCAGGAACCGGGGACAGCCCCTTGACGGCCGAAGGATGGCTGGACACCCGCGACCGCGTGGTACAGCGCGGGGACCGCGTCTACTTTGTCGGACGGCTCGACACCATCATCAACGTTGGTGGTGCGAACGTATCGCCGGAGGAAGTGGAAGCGGCCCTGATGCGCACACCGGGCCTGGCCGACTTGCGCATCAGCGGTATCCGCAATGCGGTGAGCGGGCAAGTGATCGCAGCCGAACTGGTGCTGGAACCCGGCCACGACCGGGACGTGACCCGCCGCGCCATGCTCGCCTTGGCCAGGCAAGTGCTGGAACCCTACCAAGTGCCGCGCATAGTTCGTGTAGTAGATGCCATCGAATACTCAGAATCCGGGAAGAAGCTTCGAACATGAACAGTGAATCTGCAATTGCACCCGCCGCGTGCGTGCTGGTGACCGGTGGTAGCCGCGGCCTTGGCCTGGCCTTCATCGATGACCTGTTGCATGAAGGCTACCGTGTTGCCACCTGCAGCCGAAGCAGCACCGCCGAGCTTGAGGCCCGTGTCGCCACGCATGGCCCCGGACGGCTCTTCACTGCGCTGTGCAACATCGGTGACGAGGCCCAAGAAGCCGGCATGTTCAAGGACGTCCTGCAGTGGTGCGGGCCCGCGGGCCTCTACGGCCTTGTGAACAATGCAGGTATCACAGGCGAAGGCATTTTGGCGACGTTCCCGAACGTCGATTCCATCCGAATTCTCGAGGTCAATCTCATCGGGGCGTTGCGCCTGTCGCGCCTGGGTATGCGGCACATGCTCGCGAAGAATCGGCCCGGGCGCATCGTGAACATCAGTTCCATCATCGGCTCGCGCGGCTATACCGGGCTTGCTGCCTATTCGGCGTCCAAGGCGGGGTTGGACGGATTGACGCGTGCGCTGGCGCGCGAGGTGGGGCGCCGCGGCATTACCGTCAACTCGCTGGCGCCCGGATACCTGGATACCGAGATGTCCTCGACCTTGGCCGCGCGCCAGCGCCAGCAGATCATCAACCGCACGCCCCTGGGCAGACTTGGGACGGTAGCCGACATCGTGCCGGTGCTTCGCTTCTTGTTGTCTGAAGGAGCCGGATTCGTTACCGGGCAGACCTTGATCGTCGACGGCGGCATCACAACCTGACGGGCGCCCCTGCCAAGGCCCCTCCAGCGCCCGGTGCACACACTTGTTTGCGGGTTTGGCGGGCATCGTGACCTGTCCTTCCGCGAACGTGAATCGCCAAGATGTCTCGCAACCGCCGGTTGCCTGTGCCGCTGCTATGGTGCAGCATCGGCCCCGGTAGCCCACAAGCTTCAGCCGCACTCAAGGTCCATGCGTGGCCCTGTGGACATGCGGGTCATTCGGACTGCCCCTGTGTCATGCACACCAATCGAACTTCCAGGACTTGCCATGTCGAATTCAGAGTTGAGCGCGATCGCCGCGCAGGC
>JANNSA010000231.1:0-4520 GCA_031402115.1 Hyphomicrobiaceae bacterium
GTCGTTGCTGGAACCACGGTCACGCGACAACCGGCGCTTGCGAGGCAGCGCAGGATGTTACGCTTCAGGCCGTAGTCGATGGCGACCACATGAAACTCTGGATTGGTCTGGTTCTCGTGACCACGTCCCCAGACCCAACGCATCTCGTCCCATGTCGTCGTCTGTCCGGCGGTGACGTCGGGCACCAGATCCATGCCGTCGAGCCCCGGCCACGCCTTGGCCTCGGCCTTGAGCTTGGCCAGATCAAATTTCGCCGACGGCTCGTGCGCGATCACCGCGTTTGGCGCACCGTGCTCCCGGATCAACGCGGTGAGCGCACGCGTATCGATGCCCGTGATGGCGATGATGCCACGACTCTTCAGCCAATGGTCGAGATGCTCGGCGGAACGATAGTTCGACGGTTGCGTCACCTCGGCGCGCAGCACGCAGCCGCGCACGCCGGAGCGCGAGGCCAGGTTCGACGTCTCTGTGTCCTCCAGGTTGGCGCCGACGTTGCCGATGTGCGGGAACGTGAAGGTGATGATCTGGCCGGCATAGCTCGGGTCGGTCAGAATCTCCTGGTAGCCCGTCATCGCGGTGTTGAAACATACCTCGCCGACGGCCGATCCGGTGGCGCCGAGCCCCTGTCCCGTGATCACCGTGCCGTCCGCCAGCACGAGGCGCGCGGTCTGCGGCGCATCGGTCCAGGGGGGCGGCATCTTGATACGTGGCTTGAGATCGGCTGTCATAGGGATCGCTCCGGCGGTCTCGAACGGGAGGTGCGGGCGCACGAATGTTGCACGGCACCATGATTGCGGCGGACCCTAGGGAAACGGTCTTCGAGGGTCAACTGCGGTCAGCGCGACGATAGCCGACCCTCGACATGTCATTTGCTATCGTCGGGTTCAGTGGCGGCATTGTCGGGCACCGCCTGCTGTTGACGCGACAGCGCCTTGCGCCGGACCAGATTGGTGCGCAAAGCCGCCGCCAGCCGCTCCTGCCGCCGCGCCTGCTGGGCGGCGAGACCACGCCCGCGATCCGATTTCGGTTTCTCGTCTTGTGTCATGGCCACCAGACTACCACGACGGCCGCCAACTCATAGAGGGCAGCGTTTGCAACAGGTGGCGACGAACAGGCTTGCAGCGGCTCAAGGCTTGTGGCAGGTGATCGGCAACGCTGCGGTAGCTCAGTGGTAGAGCACTTCATTGGTAATGAAGAGGTCGGGGGTTCGATCCCCCCTCGCAGCACCAGCACTGTCAACGGTTTAGGTCTTGGCATGGTGGCTGCGTTGTACAATATCGGTGCGGCGTTGTACAAACTCACGCGCTGGGCGGTGCCGGATTGTTCCGCCGTCAGTTGTTGTTCGAGGGCGGCGGCTTCTGCACTTCGGCGTCGAGCCGGGCGGCCA
The DNA here is from genome assembly GCA_031402115.1 of Hyphomicrobiaceae bacterium. Classification (GTDB taxonomy): domain Bacteria; phylum Pseudomonadota; class Alphaproteobacteria; order Rhizobiales; family Hyphomicrobiaceae; genus JANNSA01. The sequence goes on from JANNSA010000231.1 coordinate 1,388, forward strand.
GGGTCTCCAGCTTTACGGTGGCCGTCAGGCAGTCGCTGGCGCAAGGACCGGTGACCTTTCGTGGTGTTCGCTCGAAGTACACGCCGCGCTCAATCTAGGAGCGCGGCGTGACATCTGTTATTTTTTTTCCACCACAGCGAGCGAGCACAGCGCGTTAGCTGCATTCACGGCCGCCTGAGAAAACTTCATTGCGTCGTCTGACTTGTCCGCCTTCGCAGCCTTAGTGATCAGTTCTTTTACTTCATTCATCGGGTTCTACCTCCGATAGACGACCGGCGCTTGGAAGATTAATTCAGCGGTGCGCCAGTCTGAAACCGCTGAATCTTGTCAGGCCCTCATTTTGGTTCCACGGTGAGGCGGTCCAGCCGCTCGATTTCTGCAACGATCAATGCTGCGGCGCGGATGAGATTGGATCGTCGATCTCGCGGCTTCCACCACAGCCCATTCCACGGCCACAGCTTCGGATAAGCGCCGGCTGATGGCTTTACACCCCATGGCGCGGGATGCGCGTAGCATGCGGCAGCATCCGCCAGCTCGCCGCACGAATGCAAGTCGTCGTGCTCTATGGTCCAGCCTTCGACGGCTATCTGTCGCTCGCGCTCGCGGGCAATTTCGAGGATGACATGCTCATGCGGCTTCATCTTCCCGGCCTCCAATCGTTAAACACGTCGGTTTGCGCGGCTGGCGCCGCCGCCGGCTTTGGCAGCATCCATTTGGCTGGTGCGGTGACGGCTGACGTCATCCGGTCGCGCCACTTGAAAAAGCCAAGCGCGCCGCTGCACGGGATCGGCTCGATCGCCACCGGATCGTGCAGCATCAGCCCGACGGGGCCGTGAAACCACGCACTCGTGATCATCTTGTGGCCAGGATCGCGGATGATATCCATGATCTGGACGTGACCGATGATGGCGCCACGCACAAGAAGGTGCGGCGGCGGTATTGGCGGTGCGCCCTGTGGCATCACAGAGTCGTACTCGTCGCGCGTCATGCCTGACGATGCGTGGATCGCCACGCGGCCGCGGAACTTCAATCCCGGATTGGGCTGGCGCCAGTCACGGTTCTCGACGTCCTTGCCGCCGGATATGATCGCCCATGCCCATGGCTGGCGGACGCTCAAGGCCAGGTCCGGGACGACTCGTCTCTCGGCCCAGCTTGGCGATAGGTCTGGATAGTCCATCTTGCTCATGGCTCAATCCTCCAGCACCGCGTTGACGATGTTGTCATCGACAACGGCCTCGACGATGCGCCGGGCAAGTTCGTTGACGGTGATCTGGCGTTTGATCGCGTGCGGGCGCAGGCGGCTGAGCACATCCTTGGAAAACAGCACGGTTGCGCCCGTCTGTTCCGCCGGCCGCGGCGAGCGCCGCCGGCTGGCCGATGCTAGCAATGCGGTGACCGCGTTGCGGTCGATGCCGATGCGGCTCGCGATCTGGGCTGGTGCCAGCCCCTGCGCGGTCATCGCAACCGCTGCGTCGGTGCGCGAGCGGAATCCCTCGAATGCTTTTGGCCCTGCCATCCCCACTATTCCCCCTGTTCCCATTTCAGAATTGCAGCGTCCGCCATCGACCGTTGGTTGATGTCTGACGCGTAGTGCTCGACCATCTGCAGCGACTGGCCGGTGATCGCCGCCACCTGCGCCGTGGTGCAGCCGGCCTCGAGCAGCGCCACCACCGCGCTCTTGCGCAGGCCGTGAAACACGAGGCCGTCGAAGCTGCCGGTGACGAGCGCCAGGCAGTCCATCTGGTGCTGCCACTGCGACTTGAATCCGTCCGTCGTCCAGGGCTGGCCGCTGTCGCCGCCGGTCAGGATGGCAATGGCGTGGCGCGGCGCGGTGCTCAGTTCCGCCGCCAAGGCCTGGTGCACGCGGATCCACACCCGCTTGCCGGTTTTTTGCTGGCGCACCGCGATGCGGCCAGAATCGAAATCGTGCCAGGTCATGCGCAGCACATCGCCCAACCGCTGGCCGGTGTAGAGGGCGAGCATCGCCGCGCGGCGCATTTCCGGCACCGCCAGCCGGGCGAACTCCGCCACCGCTTCCGGCGGCCAGGCCGCATGCGGCTCGCCCCTGGGCAGCATCGGCACGTGCTCGCACGGGTTGTCGGCGCGCCAGCGCCTGGGGATCGACCACGCCAGCATGGCGGACAACACCGCGATCGTCTGGTTGGCGGCGGCCGGGCGTGCGCGCATGGCATCGCGCAGCGCTAAGATGTGCGCCGCATCGAGGCCGCGCACTGGCAGCGGCCCCCACGCCGCCGACAGGTTGCGGCCACGCAATCGGTAATAGCTGCGGCTGGCATCGGACAACGCGGACCACTCGGGTGCTGCCTGGAACGCGGCGATCAGCGCGTCGATCGAGCCGGGCTTGGCTGCGGGCTCCGGCGCGCCGGACAATTGCCGGTAGCGTGCCCACCACTGGGGATTGGGCTCGCCGTTGGGCAGCATCGGCAGGCCCGGCAATGCCACGCGCACGCCCGCCCGCTTGGTGCCGCGGAACGGATGCCAGGACGTGTATTCGCGGCCGCGTGAGCGGACCAGGTGGACGTGCGGCGGGAGGTGGATGCTAGGCATGCGGGGACGCGACATGGTTGAGCCCTCTGACGAATGGATCGTCGGAGGGTAGGGGGTCGGTGCTGGCACCGTCCAGCCCGTTGCGGGCGGCGATGAACGCCTCGACGTCGGCCCACCGCCAATGCCGCAGGCCGGGGCTGATCTCGATCGGTGGCGGTAACAGCCCGCGCTTGACGTGGTCGCTCACCGTCGACAGCCCGATGTCGAGCCGGTAGGCCAGCGTCGCCGCCGACACGTAGTCGGGAGCGTAGGGGCGAGAGACGGCGCGCTTGAGGGTGGTCATGGGGTGGCCTGGTCTTTGGTGGTCGCTGGCGACTCTCGTTCCGAGAGCCGGCCGCCAGCGACGGGAGCATCGTCAATGTTGCGCTGGGCAACCGTGAACGTCAGCGCGACCACCCAGGGGTTGCTATCCCAATCTGCGGCGCGGCGCTTGCCGTTGATGTGGTTCCAAAGCCCGGCATACCCCGTGCGGTAATTGCCGGTGCCGGTATCGTAGAATTTGCCGTCGTCATCCATCATGCATCTGGGTGCACCCTCGGCGATGGCATCGGCCTCGCTGATGTCC
>JANNSA010000232.1:0-1538 GCA_031402115.1 Hyphomicrobiaceae bacterium
TTTGCTTGGCTAGCCAGGTGAGCGCTCAAGCAGCGCCGCCGACCAACGCAGCGCCCGAAGCGATGGTCCAATTGAGTTTCGGGACGGAGATCGAACTCAAGGTCTTAGTCGACTATGTCAGCCAGCGCCTGGGCGTGAAGATTCTCTACGACGAACAGATCAACAGCAAACAGATCAGTATTCAAGCCCCCGGGGATGTTCCGGCCAGTTCGCTGCTGCAACTCTTGGAAAGCGCGCTCAAGATGAAAGAGCTGGCGCTGGTCGACGCCGGCGTGCCGGGCTGGAAGCGGATCGAGCCGGCCAGCAAGCTGGCGGCGATTGCTCGCGACGGCGATGCGCAACAAGCGCTTGACGCCTACGGTCCGGCAGTGGCCGTCACGCAGGCTTTTCCACTCAAGCGCGTGAATGCGCAGCAGGTCGATCAGTTGATCAAGCCGTTCTTGAGCCCGGCGGGCGCCAACAGTATCCCGCTCGTGGAACAGAATCTGTTGATCGTCACGGACTATGCGACGAATGTGCTCAAGATCGCCAAGTTGGTGGCGATGATCGATGGCGAGAAGCCGGAGGTGCTGATCGAGTTTTATGCGGCGCGGCATCTGGCGGCGGACGTGCTGGCTCAAAAGGCCAGCGAACTGCTGACGGCCCGGGCCACCGCTCGCGGCGAAACCCTCCTGTCGAAGATCAGCCACGACGTGCAGACCAATCAACTCACATTGGTGGCGACGCCCACGGAACTTGTGGAGATTCGCGCGCTCGTCAAGGCTTTGGACGTGCCGCTCGACTCGGCGACTGAAATCTATCGCGTGCGTTATATCCAGGCGGAACGCCTGGAGCGGCTGATCAAAGATCTGGTCGATCCCGCCACCGCCCAGCGGTCGTTACGGACCACGATCGACCGCGACGACAATCTGCTGATTGCCACCACGACGGCCGAGATCCATCAGCAACTGGCCTCGTTACAACGGATGCTCGACGTGCCCGGCGCCCAAGCGCGGCAGGCGCCCGTGCAGATGTACAAGATCAAGAACGTAACGGTCATGGAGCTCTTGGCCACGTTGCGGGCGATCGAAGGCGGCGTTACGGCTCCGATCGATAGCGGGATGCCATTGCCGACCGACGGTCGGATTCGGCCCATGCGCGACCGCGCGGTGCCGGGTCCGAACGTCCCTCCCAATCAGCCGTGGCCGCAGCCGCCTTCGTATCAAGAACTACCCGAGATTCGCGGGCCCGGTTCGCAATCCAATTCGCGCCACGTCGAACGCCGCACCCGCGCTCAATTGGCCTCTTATCAACAGCCGAGCGCCCAGGAAACTGCGGCGCCGTCGCCGGCGGCCACGGATGCCGTGGCCGTGCCCGAGTCGGCGATCGGACACGCGCAGATTAGCGCCGATGCCAATACCAATTCGCTGATCGTCGTGGCCGAGCCGGACGTGCAACGGATTTACGCGGAGCTAATCCGCACGCTGGACCGCCGCCGGCCGCAGGTCTTAGTCGAAGCGAAGCTGGTGATTATCGACACCAGCGACGACTTTTCACTG
>JANNSA010000233.1:0-2551 GCA_031402115.1 Hyphomicrobiaceae bacterium
CGGGGTTCGCCGTTGCCGCTGGAGCCGCGATCGGCGGAACCGACGCCGAGGGTGCGCAGCTTGCGGTGCAGGGCTGAGCGCTCCATGCCGACGAACTCGGCGGTCTTGGAAATGTTGCCGCCAAAGCGGTTGATCTGCGCCACCAGATAGTCGCGTTCAAAGATCTCGCGGGCGTCGCGTAGCGGCATCGACATCAGGTGCTCGGAGCCACCATTGGCCGAGAACGAGACATTGCTGCCGATGTCGTCGGGCAGCATGTCGGCCGAGATGACGGAATTGGGATCGCCGCCCGACAGGATCAGCAGCCGCTCGACATTGTTGCGCAGCTCGCGGACGTTGCCGGGCCAATCATGGGCTTGCAGCACGGCGACCGCGTCGTCGCCCATGCGCCGGGGCGGCAAGCCTGACGACGAGGCGATCTGGCCAATGAAGTAGGTGATCAGCTCGGGGATGTCGTCGCGCCGTTCCGACAAGCCCGGCACCTTGATCGGCACCACCGCCAGCCGGTGATACAGGTCCTCGCGGAACTTGCCTTCCTGGATAAGCTTCTCCAGGTCGCGGCTGGTTGACGAGATCAGCCGCACGTCGACGCTGACCTTGTTGGAGCCGCCGACGCGCTGGAATTTCTGCTCGACCAGCACACGCAGCACCTTGCCTTGCGTTTCCATCGGCATGTCGGCGACTTCGTCAATGAACAACGTGCCGCCGTGGGAAGCTTCCAGGGCGCCAAACTTGCGCGGGCCGCCAAGCCTGTCCTCGGTACCAAACAGTTCCAACTCGACGTTTTCTGGGCTCATGATGGCGGCATTCAGTACGATGAACGGCTGCGCCGAGCGCTGCGACTTGGCGTGGATGACGCGCGCCGTCAGTTCCTTGCCACAACCTGACGGACCGCGGATCAGGATGCGGCTGTTGGTTGGCGCCACCTTCTCCAGTGAGTTGCGCAGCTGGTTGATGGCGGTCGATTTGCCGATCATGTCGGTGGAAACCGTCGAACGCTCGCGCAGTTCCTTGTTCTCGCGCCGGAGCTGCGAGGCCTCCAGGGCGCGTTGCGTGACCAGCAACAACCGGTCAGCCTTGAACGGCTTCTCGATGTAGTCATAAGCGCCGCGCCGGATCGCGGAAACGGCGGATTCAATATTGCCGTGACCACTGATGATGATCACCGGCAGGTCAGGGTGCTGCTTTTTGATCAGCGACAATACCTCGATGCCGTCGAGCCGGCTGCCCTGCAGCCAGACGTCGAGGATGATCAGCGACGGCCGGCGTTGCTCAATGGTGGCGAAACACTCTTCGCTGTCGCGCGCCAGCCGGGTCGCATAGCCCTCGTCCTCGAGGATGCCCGAGACCAGTTCGCGGATATCAGCCTCATCATCGACGATCAGGATGTCAGAGCTCATCGAAGACTCCTAGTTCTTGAGGGAGCATGAGAAAATGTCATGGTCGTCATTCCGCAGCCGGGCGGGCCGGCAGTCCGGCGTCGTTGGCGGCCAGCGCTTTGGTTGGTGGCACTGGCGTGAATTCGTCCGCGTCGGAATCGTTGGCAACGCGCGCGGCGTAGCGCGGTAGCACCATGCGCACGGCTGCGCCCTGTTTGCGTCGCTCGGTCACTGGAGCATCTTCAAGCAGCAGGCGGCCGCTATGTTGCTCGGTCACCTTGTGGACGATCGCCAAGCCAATGCCAGTGCCTTTGGCCCGCGTCGTCATGTACGGTTCTACCAGCCGTTGGCGGTCCTTCTTCGGCAGGCCACAGCCATTATCAATGATGGCGATGGTGACGCTGTCATCGCTGGCGGTCAGCGTAGCCGCGATGTGACCGCGATAGCTGGCGTCGGTTTCCGGCAGATCGCGCACGGCCTGAATGGCTTCCGCCGCGTTCTTGATCAGGTTGATGACGGCTTGCGTGATCAGCCGCCGGTCGCATGCCATCGTCACCGGCGCATCCGGCACCGTCACTTCAATGTCGACATCCGAGCGGCCCAGCTGATCCAACACGGTTGCCTGTTTGAATACTTCGCCGACATCTTCCAGCTGGAACGACGGTTTCGGCATCCGTGCGAACGACGAGAACTCATCGACCATGCGGCCCAAATCACCAACGCGGTTGATGATGGTGTCGGTGCAGCGATCGAAGATCTCACGGTCCTCGACGATGACAGCGCCGAATTTGCGCTTCAATCGCTCGGCGGAAAGCTGGATCGGCGTCAGCGGGTTTTTGATCTCATGGGCGATGCGGCGCGCCACGTCGGCCCAGGCCGAAGTGCGCTGCGCCGTGACCAGGCCGGTGATGTCATCGAACGTCACGACGCTGCTGAAATCGCGGTCGGTCGCGGTCTCGCGCGTCACCTGCACCGCGAAGTGCCGCTCGGAGCCGTTGATCGTCAGATCAACCTGCTGCTGCGTCCGTTCCATCCGCGCGTGCGGTTTCGACTCGCTCATCAGCGCCCGCGCCAGGGCCCCGAACTCTGGCACGGTGTCATCGAGCGGCCGGCCCATCAGCGCTTCTTCCTCGCGCCCGAGCAGCAGGTTGATCTGACGATCAACGGCTCCG
>JANNSA010000234.1:0-2605 GCA_031402115.1 Hyphomicrobiaceae bacterium
TGTCGCCTAGACCTCTTTGAGCGGCCTTACAGCAAGCGGCGGAACGTGGTTCTGGCGACGGCAACAATTGGCCCACAGCGTCTGGCGATTGATGGAAGGTATCCGATCACTTCCGACATTGACAACATGTCGCAGCATGACTCATGCTTTGCAACCAAAGCAGGCTGACTTCGCAAGGCATGGCTGGCGTCAGCGGTGGCTGGCAAATCTGTGAAGTCCGGGACAGATGAAACCGGAGCTGACTATGGCCAAAGGCGCGCACGTAGACGAAGAACCATCATGGCTTGATCCGCGCAGTGTGCGCAAGACGCCATACACGAATGCCGAATTGGATGCCCTGACCAACGATATGGTCGCAATTCTTGCAGACACGCCGGCTTGGCGCAAACTGGTGGCCGATGTTGGCGAGCAGTGCGCCAGAAAGCTAACGAGAGATCGTCTGGCACGGCGAGATCCGAACAGTCTGATTGCTTGGCAACCGAGTGGACCGATGCAATGAGTGCCGGGTTCGCCGGATTCAATAGCAGCGTGCATTCGCTCCAAGGACTGAACGCCTCTCAAGCCATATGTGGCGATTATCCAATTCCGCTGGGGAAAAGCGAAACGTCAGTGTGTGCGCCATGCACGAATCATGGCCGCATGCTTCTGCCCGCCCGAGAGTTGACGAGGCGGGCCAAAGCACTCGTGCCAGATGAGGCTTCAGGCTTCAGGAGGTCCGCATGGTTGATCGCGCCGAGCTCACCCGTCTCGCCAAGGCCGTCGTCGCCGATCTCAAAACCGGCAGACACAATCCGGCATGGCGACACGTCATCGACACGCTCAGTCAACAGCCAGAGCACGTCCTCGATCTCTTCGACCTCATGGGGAAGGAGGGCGCACGAAAGCGGCCGAACGAAACTCTGATCGGCGGATATACATTCTTGTTGGCGCACGGGCTCGAGCATGTGCGCTATGCCGTCGAGCGCAATGACATACAGGCGATCGACCTGCTGGCCCGACTGCAACAGCATTTGATGAGCCGCGCTGAGGGTGGGCGGATTGCGGCGCCCATTCTCCTGTTGATCCTGAAACAATTCGCGAGCGCCAAGCTCGATGTCGGCAATGGACTGCGTGACTTGATTCAGCAGCACTTGGAATTTGCGGCGGAGAACCAGCCCGCATCGGAGCTTAGCGCCGGCGAAGACCACTTCGCCCGTCTGGCGGAGGATCTTGGCCATGACCCCTTTGCCATTCACGCTTGCCTCGATGAAAGCGCAGAATCGATGTCCGAGGAGATCCGCGCCGGCATGGTGATGGCGATGTTCGGCAACGCGGCTCCATCGCTGCGCGAAGCCGCGCTCGGATTTCTGCTGACCGGCTCGCCATCAGCCCGCACGAAGCTCGCCGAAATGATCGTGCTGGCGGCGCCACATGGTCTTGTCACGCCGACAATGCTCCGCCGCATGATCGCCGTGCGAAACTGGTTGCCGGTGGAGGAACAGCAGTCACTCGACCGGGCGATCAGGGCCACTCGCAAGGCTGGGGTAGCCTGCGCACCCGCGCCACGGCCGCACCTGCAATCGGTGTTGGCCTCCGGCATCGATGGTTCTGGTGGGCTCACCGTCCTGGCGATTGCGACTGAGGGCGGCAATCCGGTGGTCGCCGGTTTGCTGGTCAAGCAAGGTTTTGGTGTCCGTGATGCCTGGGTGCGACGCGGTGTATCGCCAGCCGAGCTTCGCGATTTGTTGGCTGATGTCGGCAGTGAAATAAGCCTTGCGCCCTCGACAGTTGATTTTGCAACGTTGGTTGTCCGCCAGTTCTTAGCGACCAACCTTGAAAGCAAGGATCTTCCGCCATTCGGCCTGTTGGACTTTGCCGAGGTTACCGGCATTTCTGATCTGAACCCGAGACTCTGCTCAGTCGAAGAGCTGGTAGCGCAGCTTTGTTCCGACGTTGAATCCGCTCGATTATCACCAGGCGCGATCAGCAAAACCCTCCGTGAAAGTGCCGACTGGGCCGACGAGATTGCAACGCTCGATACCTGGTTTGAGGATGATGTTGCCAAGGTCATCGGGCCCAAACGGTCGGCAAGGGCGAAGCAATTGGCGGTCTTGCTCGCAGGTCCTTTGCGGGCGCGCCGCCGCCTTTGGGCCGAACGCGCCGCCTGGATGGCCCTGTCGCTCAAATATCAGCGAACCAGCGCCGATTGGCAGGGCTTTGCCATCGTCGCGCGCGAACTGCTTGGGGTCCGGCCGCTAGACGAAATCGGGCTGATGAAAGCGGTCGCCGACACCACATTGACCGTGCTGAGCATCACCGGCTCCCGCCGCGCCGCCTGACCACGCTCGCAGAGGACCTTTGATGCACCCCATTTCCTGCGTTTGCCAAATGCTCCAGAAAAAATGCGGACCGCAGTGTTAAACGTAGCCTCTTTGGCGGTCCATCCCACAAGGAGACATCGACAGCCTGTGTCCTCATAGGACGGCTTCTTCGGTGGCCGTGTCCGGTAACGGAGCATCACCGTCGAGACCCTCTGAAGCGCGACGCTCACAAGGCGCGAATCGCTACGGCCATGCTATGCTCGCTAAGGACTACAAGTGAGCGGCGACAGGCGCGGATCCTTGAG
>JANNSA010000235.1:0-5887 GCA_031402115.1 Hyphomicrobiaceae bacterium
GCTGCCGGTCGCTGGATCGATGCTCAGCCAAGCCGGCGTCGTTGCCGGATCGAGGGTGTAGGCAAGCGGCTCGCCATCGGGATCGCGAATGAAGTCGCCAACTTCTATGGGCGTCAGCGCGGTGCCGTCACTGGTGACAATGTCAGGAATGACGTTGAGCGGATCGGTGGCTTGCAGCGGATTGGCAGCAGTGCCGGGATTGGCCGGATTGATCACCACCGGCGTGTCATTGGCGCCGGTGATGCTGATGACGAGTTGCGCCGTCGCGGTGCCGCCTTGGCCATCGCTGATACTGTAGACAATCGTCTCAGTGGCGGTCTCGGTGACGTCGAGGTCATTATAGGCTGTGCCCGGCACGAAGTCATAGCTGCCGTCCGCGCTCAGCGTCAGTACGCCGCCGCCCGCCGTCGTAAACGGCATGCCGAGCGTGATCAGCTCGCTGCCCTGCACGGCGCTGGCGACCACCAGCGGATCGCTGTCGGGGGCGGTATCATGATCATTGCCGAGCACATCACCGCTGACGACTAACGTGTCCTCGGTGACGTTGCTCGTGTCCGCGCCAGCCACCGGCGGCAGGTTGACGATCGTCAATGTCACGGTCGTCGTGACGCTGGCGCCATCGGGATCGGTGGCGGTGATGGTGATCAGATACTCGCCGGGATTGCCGGTGTTGCCACCTTGGCTGGCGTTGGCAGGCGGCGTGCCGGTGATCTGACCGGAGACCGGATCAATCGCCAGCCAGGCCGGCGTTGTCGCTGGATCGAGCGTGAAATCCAGCGCCTCGCCATCGGGATCAACCACGAACGCGGCAACGTCGATGGGTGTCAGTGCAGTTCCGTCGTTGCTACTGACATCTGGAATGATGTTGAGCGGATCCGTTGCCGGCGCCGGGTTTGATGGCGTGCCGGGGTTTGCCGGATCGATGATCACCGGCCGGTCATTGGCGCCGTTGATAGTGATGACCAGCTGCGCCGTCGCCGTGCCGCCGTGGCCGTCCGAGATGCTGTAGCTGATGGTTTCGGTTGCCTGCTCGCCGGCATCGAGACCGTTGTAGGTAGTGCCCGGCACAAAGCTGTAGCTGCCGTCCGCCGCCAGTGTCAGCACGCCACCACCGGCGGTCGTGAACGGAACGCCCAGCGTGATCGCCGCGGCACCTTGCGTGGCAGTGGTCACGATCAGCGGATCGCTCTCGGCGTCGGTGTCGTTGCCGAGCACGTTGCCGCTTGCCGTCGCCGAGTCCTCTGTCAGGTCATTCGTATCGGCAACGGCGACTGGTGCGTCGTTGACGCCCGTGATGGTGATGCTGACGGTGCCCTTATCGGTGCCACCATAACCATCCGAGACTTCATAGCTGAAGGTGTCTGTTGCGGTTTCGCCGGCTTGCAGATGTTCAAAGCAGTCGTGCGGGTCGTAACTGTAGGAACCGTCGGCGTTGACCGTGACGACGGCGCCCGACGCCAGCGCTACGGGCTGGCCGACACCGGCCGGCTGGCCTGCCACGGCGTTGACCAGCAGCGTGTCGCCATCAGGATCGCTGTCGTTCTGCAACAGGCCGGCATCGGCCCTGATCTCGAGTACGTCGTCTTCGCTGACCGTGCCCTTGTCATGGTCGCCGCCGGCGAAGCCTTCCAGCGGCGTGCCGGAGATGCGGATGGCGGTGTTGCCCGTGGTCCGCGTCGTGACCGTAAACAGGGTGGAAGTCTGGTTCTCGATCGTCACCTGCGCCGCGTGGTTTGGATCGGTATCCGTGGCGTCATTTCGGGTGGCGGCGAAGGTCACCGTGCCAGCAGCCTCCGTCGTCGCGATAGTCGTGCCTGGCGTCGTGCCATGGCTGACGATCTCGGATATAGCAATGCTGACCTTCTCAGTGCCGAACGTGCCCTTGTCGAGATCGTCGAAGCTGAGCGCCGCCGCCACCGCGATTGGCGTGTTGGTGCCAGCGATGAAATAGTCGAGCCGCAGCACGACATCGCGCGGGGCGGTGGTGCCGTCATTGGCGACGGTGAACAGGAAACGCTCGGCGACCGGGTCAAATGTGAAATCGACAAGGTTGGAACCAGTCGACGAGACATAGGTGACACGCACGTCAAACGCCTGGCCATCGGCTGTTGTGCCAATACCGGCATAGAGCGCTTCGGTGCCCGGCCCGCCAATCGCGCTGCCGAGCGGATTGCTGAGTGCTGGCGGATCCGTGACGATGATGGTGCCGAATGCAGCGGGCGTCGCCGTGACGCTATCGGGGGCCACCGGCAAATCGTTGACGGGCTCGACAGTGACGGTGGCAATGGCGGCGGGGCCCGTCGCGCCCTGCGTATCAGTGGCCGAGAACGCGAAGGTGCGGTCGCCCGCTGTCGGGTCATCGCCAAGGTCGGCATAGCTGACGGATTGGACCACCAAGGCCAGCACGGCTGGTGGTATCGGCGTCGCGGCGCCGGCAGCGTTGCTCACGGTGAAGGTCTGCGTCGCGGCCACATAGGCGATCTGCAGTGCCGTGCCGCCCACCGTGACGCTCTTCACAGCATCCGTCGTGAGATCAAAGGTTTTTCCAGCGATACCGAGCTGTTCGTTGCCGCCATCAACGATGCCGCCAGCAACGATCGTCAGCCGGCTGATGTCGGCCTCCGACAGATCGCTGACACCCACAATATTGGCAGCAACGGCAACCGGGCTTGCGTCTTCGACATAGGTCACGGCGTTGCCACGATCGGCGTCTGCGCCCGTCGCCGTTGAGTTCAAATCGATGATCGGCGCGTCGTTGCTGCCATTGATGGTGACCGTAAGCGTGGCCGAAGCAGTCAGGCCGGGAATGCCGGCGACAGCCACGGATATGCCATCGATCGCCATGTCCACGCGCCCGCCGGTGACGGCCAAGGGTTGGAACACGATAGTCTCGGTTGCTGCCGTGGCGACAAAGGTGAAGCTTTGCGCTTGCCAGCCAGCAACAACGCCCAGGGCAGGGGTTGTCATCGTCGTCGAGCTGAAGGTCATACCAGCAACAGTCAGCTGCCAAGCGCCGGTCGATGCGGGATCCGTATAGATGCTGTTACCAAGCGATTGGCTGAATTCAACCGTGTAGGTCTGCCCAGGCGTCAACCCAGTCAGCACTTGGCCAAAGCTCTCGGAGCTGGCCGCCACGCCATAGCCGATGCCATGGATGAAGTCGCCGCCATCGGGCGAGGACTCCCAGGCATTACTCAGGAAGTCAGTGGCGCCGTTGTAGACATCGGGCGTGCCGTTGGCGGTAAACCAACCCGGCGGCACTGTGGCGTTCGGCCAATTGCGGGTAACGGCGGCGTTGAGACCTTCCAGCGCGCCGTTGGTTGCGGCCTCTGGCCCCGACGTCAGGCCGTCGGTGATTGTGTAGCCGAAGTTCTCACTCAGCGTCTCGCCAACCGCTAGCGACTGCACAACGGCATTGTTGGGATCCAGGGTGTAGGTTGTGGAGCCATCAGTTTGCACCGTCAGCGTGCCGTAGGCGCCGGTGATGGTGGTTGGTCCGGTGACCGGCGTGCCGCCGATCGCCGTCAGGATCAGCGTGCTGTTTTCCGGATCGCTGTCGATGCCGGCGCCGGTATTGCCGGTGATGATGTTGCCACTGGCACTCGACGGCCCGTCCTCGAACACGCCTAGCAGGTTGTTGGTAGCCGTTGGCGCGTCATTGACGGGCGCAACTGTGACGGTGGAAACCGCCGCCGCTGAACTCAGGCCGCCCGCGTCCGTGGCGGTGAACGTGAACGTCCGGTCGCCCGCCGTCGGGTTGTCGCCCGTGTCTTGATAGGTCATGGCGCGCAGCAGTGCATCGAGCGCGGCTTGCGGCATCGGCAGTGACGCACCGAGGAAGTTGGTGATCGAGAAGGTCTGGCTAGCGGCATCGTAGTCGATCAGGAACTTCGTGCCGCCGAGCGTCACCGACTTGAAGCCATCAACAGATAGGTCAAATGTCTTGCCGGCGATGATCACACTCTCATGGCTGCCATCAATGATGCCGGTTGCGACGATCGTCAATGCGGTGATATCAGCCTCGCCCACGTCGCCCATGTCCGCCAGACCGCTGTCCGTGAATGCAACCGCTGCGGTGTCCTCGGTGTAGGTCGCGGCATGACCAGTTGGATTGCCTGCCAAGCCCGTGGCCGCCGAGTTGAGATCAACACGCGGCGCGTCATTGACTGGCGCGACGTTGAAGGTGATCGTCGCCGGGGTCGCATCAAGATCGACGCCACCGTTGGCGGTGCCGCCGGTATCGCGGACCTGGAAGGTGAAGCTGGCCAGCGCCGGGCCATTCAGTTCCGCTGCCGGCGTGAACAGCAGAGTGCCAATCTGCGCCGCCGGAATTTCCTGACCGGCAACGACCGCAGCGCCACCTAAGGTCAGCGTGCCATTGGCTGGCAGCGTCGTCAGGATAACCGACTGCAACCCATGCCCTTCAGCCGGATCGGTGAAACCGAAATCAGCGGCACTGAACACATAGCCAATGTCTTCCGGCGTCGTCAGAGTTGCATCGGCGCCCGCCGGCGCATCGTTGACGGGTAACACATGGATGGTGGAGGTCGCCGTGTTGGAAGTATCGACACCATCGCTGACGGTTGCTGTGATGATGCGGTCAACGCTGGCCGGGTCATGCGAAATGTTCTCGAAACTGATGGCGGCGATGGCCGCCTGATAGGCGCTGGCGCTGGCTGACCCTGCGAAGTTGATGGTGATGGCGCCGGCCGTCTCGCTGACGCTGTAGCCGATGCCGCCGATGGTGCCGGTATCGCCACCGGCCAACGGGTTGCTGGAAATCAGCAGACGATCGCTGACCTGCTTGTTGGTCAGCGTGACGGTGGCCGCCGTCATGGTGCTGTTATTGACGTCCTCGATCTCCACAGCCGGGGCCGCGATGGCGACAGCCGCGCCACCTTCCGTGAAGGTGTCCTGGTGGCTGGTCGGATCGGTGGAGTAGAACAGGTAGAAATCATCCCAGCGCGCGGTGCCCGATGGCGCGTTGTAGAGATAGGCGCGCACCTCATAGCTCGTGCCGGGCTGCAGCTGGAAATCCACGGCCTTGGCCCATGGCACGTCCGCGCCGTAGCCTGATCCGGCGCCGACGCCCGGGTTGTGGTCCGACAACAGCGTCGCCGTTTGGAAGCCATCGGTGGAAATAGCGAGCGCGTACTCGTAACTACCGCCGCTGTTGCGCTTGGCAAAGTCCTGCACCCAGGTTTCAGACATCGTGCCGAGTGTTGCAAAGGTCATGGAAACGTAGTCGAGCTTGGCGATCGACTGCTCAAGGCTGGTGGCGCCGACGCCGCTGATATCGAGCGCCGAGCCATCGAAACTGAAAGTAACGCCCGCGCCGGCGACTTCGTTGCCCACCGATGCCAGCGTGGCGAGTCCAGCCGGGCTTTGCCAGGACGGCGTGCCAGTCGTGCCGTTGTGACCATACAAGATGCCGCCGGTAAATGCCGACGGTCCGCTCAGATCAAGATGGGGCGCATGCGCCAGCGGCAAGACCTCGATTGTCGAGAGCGCAGCCGCACTGGTGGTTTCGAAGGTGTCATTGGTTACTGTGAACGAAAATTGCCGTGGCGTTGCATCGGGCAAATGCCCGTTGTTCTCGAAGGTGATGGCTTTCAGAGCCACTTCGTAGGCGGCAGTTGTCGCGCTGCCATCGATGGTGATGCTGAGTTGGCCGCCGGCCAGCGTCACCGTGTAGGCAAGGCCATTGACGGTGCCTGTTGATCCATTGGTGACCGTGACGCCACCGATCTTGATGACGTCGCCCGATTGCGGATTGATGAAGTCGACCTTGGCATGGTCGATGGTGGTGCCAAGCGCCGAGTGCTGGGTGATGACCAGATCGCTATCGACAATGCCAACCGCGCCGCCTGCCTCGGCGACAATGGCG
>JANNSA010000236.1:0-3780 GCA_031402115.1 Hyphomicrobiaceae bacterium
CCTGAAGAAGGCCTTTCGCACCCTACGCGTTCGCAACCCGGTTTGCCGATGCGTTCGCAGCACTGTTGTTCGGCATGTTTTGAGACGGAATGGCGTTCGGGAACCCAGGGCTGGCCATGGCGGCGCCCGTTCCGCAAGCACAATGCTGCCAGCGTTGGCGGGCGAGGCAGCCGCGAGCACCGGCCGACTCACATCCGCAGCAAGGCCAACACCTCGCTAACCAGGCGCGCTGCGACGCGCGCCCGGTTAGCCGGACCATCGATAGCGCCGGCGGTCAGTTGGCTGCCCTGGACCGTCGTCCGCCCTGACTCACTTCCCCGTGCCGGACTCCAGCGCCAGCCTGATCAGAGCGGCAAAGCTGCCGACATTGAGTTTGCGCATGATGTTGGCGCGATGCACTTCTACGGTGCGCTCGCTAATGCGCAGTTCGACGCCGATCTGTTTGTTGGAATTGCCCTTGACCAGCAGCACCAGAACTTCGCGTTCGCGTGTTGTCAGGCGATCCATGACCAGCCGTTTGAATGCCGGTTCGTCGTCGGGCACGCGTTCCTGCTGAGCCTTCAACGCATCCGACAGCACGCGCGCCAGCGATGCCCGGTCCTTGGGCCAGACGATGACGTCGGAAGCTCCTTGCTTAACGACATCAACCGCGAGCCGCACGTCCTCGCGCCCGACAAGGAATACAATCGCTGCCTCGCCGACGAGGCACGCTACGTTGGAAAACGGATTGGTGCTGTCTGCGCCGTCGTCGATCGTATTCACGATGACGCAGCTGCCATTCAGCAGCGCACGCTCCGCCGGCAGCTCAAAGCTGTTGCGAGCCGTCAGAACGTCATAGGGCAGCCCCTCAAGCAGGGCGACCACTTCATTCGTAGTTTCATGTTGCGCGCCCACAAGGAACACGCGGTTTGGTTGTATCTGTGTCATTTCTCGCCAGTCGGTTGCCTCCCCAGGAACCGATGGCCGCGTCATACGGGTGCATGGAGCAGTACCGGACCCCTCCGGGCGTTGCCCTGCTATCGTCGCTGAGCCTTTCTTCTACCGTGTTGCTACTCGCGGCCATTCCAACAACCCTGGAGTCGTCGGGTTCTCTTGTATTACGCACGAATGCGGAGATCGGATGATAGACTTACGGCGAAGGCGCGGCAATGCACAGGATAATGAGCACGTTAGACTGTGACTAAATCGCCATCCGGGTGCGGAGCATCCGTGCCAGCGGCAACGCATCGACTTCGCTGCAGCGGAGCGCGTCTGCGAGGACTAGCCGCGCCGCCTCGCAATCCAGCGCCATTTGCTGCTTGAGCGCATCAAGTGTCGTGAAGGCGGCGTCATTGCGCAGGTGCGCGATCAACTCAATATCGATGCTGCGGCCATAGAGGTCACCCTCAAAATCCAGCAGGAAGGTTTCCAGCACCGGCAGGCCGTTGTCAAAGGTCGGCCGCGTGCCGAGATAGGCGGCGGCGTCGTGCCGCTCGCCATCAACCCAGGCCCGCGCCGCATAGATGCCGTGGCGGAACGACTGGTCGGCTTCAATCACGATATTGGCAGTTGGGAAGCCAAGCCCCGTGCCGCGCTTGGCGCCGCCCGTGACGATGCCGCTGACGCGCCACCAATAGCCAAGTTGCTGCGCCGCCTCGCCCATCCTGCCAGCTTGCAGCAAGGTGCGGATGGTGCTTGAGGAGAACACCGGCGCTGCGGGCGCCGCTCGGACCGCTGGCTGTACCGTCACCACGAACCCGCGTTCACGGCCAGCTGCAACAAGCGTTTCTGGCGTGCCCTGGCGGCCGCGGCCAAAGTTGAAATCGTAGCCGACGATGACCTCGGCGACGTTCAAGCCGGCCACCAGAATGTCGTCGATAAAGGCCCCGGCGCTGCGTTCGGCCATTGCCCGGTCAAACGGCAGTACGACCGCCAGATCGAGACTCAGCGCCGCCAGCAAACGCAAGCGCAACGGTATCGGTGTCAGCGTGAACAGCGGCGCCGTGGGTTGAAAGTAGCGGCGCGGATGTGGATCAAACAGCAAGGCGCCAGCCGGCCGGCCTTGGGCGCGTGCGGCGGCCATGGCAGCGCCCAGCACCGCCTGATGACCGCGATGCACGCCATCAAAATTGCCAATAGCCAGAACCGCGCCGCGATCGGCGGCAGTGGCGAGCGTATGATCATTGAGGACGCGCATGGTTGACGGGCGATTTTCCACTGCCAGGCCGGATAAGCAACGGACCACTGCATCATTGCGGCCATGGCCGCAAGGCGCCCATCATCGCCTCGGCCTTGGGTCGGCCCGTCAGCCGCCGCGCGACGGGATCATCAAAACGGCCTCGCCGGTCAGCACGGGCTTGCCATTGACGCTGCACTCACAACTGAATTGCGCGCGCTTCTTGGCCGGCAACAATTCGTTCAGCACCACCCGCGTCGTCACCGCATCACCGATGCGCACGGGCGCGCGGAAGTTCAAGGTCTGCGAGACATAGATGGCGCCTGGGCCCGGCAATTCGCTGCCAAACACGGCAGAGATGTAGCCGGCGGTCAACATGCCGTGAGCAATGCGCGACTTGAACGGGCTGGCAGCGGCGTAGTCTGCATCGAGATGAATCGGATTGCGGTCGCCGGTAACATCGGCGAAAGCGACGAGGTCTGCCTCAGTCACGGTGCGCTCAAGGTGCCCGACCATGCCGACCGCCAGATCTTCGAAGAAATGACCCCGTTTGCTCATGCTATCCATTGTTTTCCCCAGGCTTATTCACAGCCGCGCCCGGTTGCACCTAAGCGAGTTTGGTGTGCGGTGCAACAGCAAGGCGGCAACAGAATCAAGATTTCTGCTGCATTGCGGTAACGAATGCCACAGATCGCCGTGGCTGAGTATTTGCTTGCGGCCGCAAGCCGCAGTATACCCGCGTGATCCCCTGACAACCTTGAGTGCCATGGGACCTGCCGCCGGACCTCCGGCGGCTGGTCACGCAAAGGAAAATGACATGTCACGTCTGCCGCTGATGCCGCAAGCAACCGCCGTCTGGCTGGTCGAGAACACGTCCCTATCGTTTGATCAGATCGCGCAGTTCTGCAATCTGCATATGCTGGAAGTCAAAGGCATCGCCGACGGTGACGTCGCCAAAGGCATCAAGGGCATGGACCCGATCTCGTCTGGACAGCTGACGCGCGAGGAAATCCAGGCCGGCGAGGAGAACCTTGATCGCGTATTGCGGATGGCCTCGAGCAAGTTCGACGTGCAGCAATTGCGCGTCAAGAAGGGCCCCCGCTACACGCCGCTGATGCGCCGGCATGACCGCCCCAACGCCATCCTCTGGCTGGTCAAGAACCATCCGGAGTTGAAGGATTCGCAGATTATGCGGCTGGTCGGCACCACCAAGCCGACGATCGAGGCAATCCGGACGCGCTCGCACTGGAATTCCAACAATTTGACGGCGCAGGATCCGATTACGCTAGGGTTGTGCACGCAGTCAGATCTGGATGTGGAAGTGCAAAAAGCCGCCAAACGCGCCGAGAAGGCAGGCGGCGGCCCGGTTGCGGCACGGGCGCTCGAGGGCACGTTGGCGCCGATCGAGGAAACGGTGCCGGCCGCTGTTGCTGTCGAGGACGCGGAAGCCGCCGCAGCCGCCGCCGACGATCTCGATCCCAAGAAGGTACTGGCGCGCATGATTGCCAACGCGGCGCCGGCGCCAAAGGAGACGGAAGACGCTGACGCTGAGAGCGAGGAGACTTCAGGGGCTTGAGGCCGGGGAATGTTGTGTCCCCCCTCTCCCCGTTCTTCACGGGGAGAGG
>JANNSA010000237.1:0-2158 GCA_031402115.1 Hyphomicrobiaceae bacterium
CCACCGCCGATGCAGGCGACCAGCGTATCGGGCAGGCGGCCTTCAGCGGCCATCATCTGCTCACGGGTCTCATTGCCGATAATCGACTGGAAATCGCGCACCATCGCCGGGTAGGGATGGGGACCGGCCGCCGTGCCGATCAGATAGTAGGTGTCTTTGACGTTGGTCACCCAGTCGCGCAGCGCTTCATTCATCGCGTCTTTGAGGGTAGCGGCGCCGGCCGTCACCGGATTGAGCTTGGCGCCCAGCAACTTCATGCGCGCGACGTTCGGCGCCTGACGCTCGATGTCGGTGGCGCCCATGTAGACCACGCACGGCAGGTCGAACTTGGCGGCCATGGTGGCGACCGCGACGCCGTGCTGGCCAGCACCTGTCTCGGCGATGATGCGGGTCTTGCCCATGCGCTTGGCGAGTAAGATCTGCCCAAGGCAATTATTGATCTTGTGCGAGCCCGTGTGGTTCAACTCGTCGCGTTTGAAGTAGACCTTGGCGCCGCCCAGCTGCTCGGTGATGCGCTCGGCGAAATACAGAGGCGACGGCCGGCCAGTATAGTGCTTGTGCAGGTGTTCCAGCTCGGCGTGAAACGTCGGATCGGCCTTGGCGGCGTTGTAAGCCTGCTCCAGTTCCAGGATCGCCGGCATCAGCGTTTCGGCGACGAAGCGGCCACCAAACAGGCCAAAGTGGCCCCGCTCATCGGGGCCAGCGCGGTAGGTGTTGAGCTCAGTGATAGGTGCGGTGGCAGGCATGGCTTCAATCTCGCTTTGGGGGTGAGGCAGCTGCGGCGTGAGCGGCGGCGATGAAGGCGTTGATCAGGGCGACATCCTTGCGACCGGGCGCCGATTCGACGCTCGATGACACGTCGATGAACAGGGCTCGCGTGACGGCTATGGCAGTCGCGACATTGCCGGGGTCAAGGCCGCCCGACAGCATGAACGGCAAGCGCGCCGCGACGCCATCAAGCAGCTGCCAGTCGAAACTCAGGCCGTTGCCGCCGGGCAGTCCGCCGGCCAGTGACTTGGGTGCCTTGGCGTCGAACAGCACGAGGTCGGCGATGTCCCGGTAGGTATCAGCAGTGGCGATATCGGCGCTGGTCTCGACCTTGATCGCTTTGATTACCGGCAATCCTGATCGTGCCCGAACGGCCTGCACGCGCGACGGCGTCTCGGACCCGTGTAGTTGCAAAATGTCGGGCGCCAATTCCCGCACGGCCGCATCAACACTTGCGTCATCGGCATCAACCAGCAGCAGCACAATCGCGGTCCGGTTACGGACCGGCGCCGCCAGAGCCGCCGCCTGAGCCAGTGTGACATGGCGCGGGCTGCGCGCGAATGAGACAAAGCCGATGAAGTCCGCGCCACCGTCCACGGCGGCGGCGACAGTGATCGGCGTGCTCAGCCCACATATCTTAATGCGTGGCAGAACTCCGCCCGGTTGCTGTAGCGAAAACGGCAGGGTCATGGATGTCAATCGTCAGGCTGATATGAGCAGCAGAAGCCACATGCGGCGCTTGGTGTGAAAACCACAAGTGTGGCTCTGGGCGCGAAAGCCACAAGTGCGGCGCGGCTAGCGCGATGCCAATTCGCGCCACCAGGTGCGGCGGGGGCTGGACCAGCGCGGGCGTACGGTCGGAGCGGCACTTTTGTGCCCCTTGCTGACGGGTCGCTTGCCGTTGTCCAGGCCGGCCATGGTCCCTATCCGAATTGTCAGCGCGCACTCGCCAGTCTGGCTGCAGCCCGCGTCGCGGTTGTTGGCGGAGTGACTTGGCTGACACCCTGATCGCGCTCACGTACGAGCCTATCAGCTTCCGCCTTCCACTGATAGGCCTCGCGCGATTTGTGCCGCGCCGTGCGCCGCCACTTACCCTGGCTGAACCAAGAGGCCAGGCCACCGAGCACAAGCCCGGTCATCAGCGCCACAAACAGCAGCAGCGCCAGTGGCACGTCAAACGCGAATGTCGAGTTCAATTGCCCGAACGGATCGATGGTGACGGGCACCAGATGCCGGTTGGCTACGCCAAACGGGATCAGCACCAGCGCTGCCAGCAAGGCGAACAGCACCTGAATGAAACGCCGCACGGGTGGACCCTCCGCAGTTGGACTGGGGTCTGACCCCGTCGAAGTCGAAGGGGTCAGACCCCAGCACGTTCGTGGCCGCGCCG
>JANNSA010000238.1:0-2353 GCA_031402115.1 Hyphomicrobiaceae bacterium
GCAACTTCGCGCTTCGGAATTATGTGGCTGGGCCAGGCATTTCATTAGTATCGGTGCGACGGGGGATCGATGTTCGACGGCTTATCCAATTTGTTTGTACCGGTGCACCGCGAGGGTCACCGCTATGTTGCGATCGCGGCGGTAGTGACGCTGCTGGCGTTTGTGTTCTCCACTTCGCTGGGCTGGCCGGCGGCGCTGATCACCGCCTGGATCGCCTACTTCTTCCGCGATCCGGACCGCGTCACGCCGTTGCGCACCGGCTTGATTGTGGCACCCGCTGATGGCCGTGTGATCGCCATTGAGAACCTGCCGCCACCGTCCGAGCTTGGCCTCGGGTCTGATCCGCGCACCCGCATTGCCATCGCCCTGTCGCTGTTCGACGTGCATGTCAACCGCGCGCCGATCGCCGGTATCGTGCGGCGCTCGCTGTACATCCCCGGCGCCTTCATCAATGTCACATTCGACAAAGCCAGCGACAGCAACGAGCGCCGCGCGACGGTCATCGGCGGCGATAGCGGCCTCGACATCACCGTGGTCCAGATCGCCGGCTTCATCGCGCGCCGGATCGTCAGTTTCGTGCCAGACGGCGTCTCCATCGGCGTCGGCGAGCGGCTCGGCATCATCCGCTTCGGCAGCCGTGTGGATGTCTACCTGCCGCCTGGCCAGGGCGCACTGGTGGCCGTTGGCCAACGCATGGTGGCAGGCGAAACCGTGATCGCCGACATGCAATCTGATGAAACCGGCCGCGAGGCGCGCCGCATCTGACCTGTAGTTTTCGCACGGGTGTCCCCGCGCAGGAAGTGGTTGTCGCAGGCATAGCGCAGTGCAACATGCCTGCATGACGTAGGGCTCGGATTGGCGCATAGTCCGCCGCGACACTGCTGCGCGAAAGGGATTCGGATGAAGCTGGCGACGATCAAGAACGGCACACGCGACGGTCAGCTGGTGGTGGTATCGCGCGACTTGACGCGCGCCAGCGAGGCGACCGGCATCGCTAACACCCTGCAGGCCGCGCTTGATGATTGGCAAAGGCTATCGCCGCGACTGTTGACCCTGGCCGAGCAGGTGGAAAACCGCACGGTGCCGACCTTCCGCTTCCGTGAACATGAGTGCGAATCGCCGCTGCCGCGCGCCTATCAATGGGCCGACGGCTCGGCCTACCTCAACCACGTCGAGTTGATGCGCCGGTCCCGAAAAATGGAGATGCCGGCTAATTTTACCTCGGACCCGCTGATGTACCAAGGTGGCTCCGATGCCTTTCTGGCGCCACGCGAGGCCATTCCCTTGACCGACGCAAGCTTTGGACTCGATGTCGAGGGCGAAGTGGCGGTGATTACGGACGACGTGCCAATCGGCGTGCACGCGGCGGTGGCGCTTGGTCACATCAAACTGGTGCTGCTGGTCAATGATGTGTCGCTGCGCGACCTAGCCAATAGCGAGATCGCCAAAGGCTTCGGCTTCTTCCAGGCGAAGCCGTCGTCGGCGTTCTCGCCCGTTGCGGTGACGCCTGATGAACTGGCGCCGGCCTGGGAGGATGGCAAGGTGCACTTGCCGCTACGCGTTGAAATCAATGGCAAAATGCTGGGCAAGGTCGAATGCGGCCAGGACATGCTGTTCAATTTCGGTCAGCTGGTGGCACATGCCGCACGCACACGTCCGCTTGGCGCCGGCACCATCGTTGGCTCGGGCACCGTTTCTAACAAGGGCGCTGATGGCGGCCCCGGCAAACCCGTGGAAGACGGCGGCAACGGCTATTCGTGCATTTCCGAGCAACGCGTGGTGGAAGCCCTGACCGGCGGCGAGGCCAGTACGCCGTTCCTGGTAATCGGTGACACCGTCCGCATCGAAATGCGCGACACAGACAACCGTACGATCTTCGGCGCAATTGAGCAGACCGTCGAGGCGGCTTAACGCTGGCAGCACCGGTTGGGTCGAGCTTTTGCGAGACCCAACCTCATCCCTGCGCGTGTGGCGGTTGGATTCGGACGCCCGGTGACCCGGCGCTGCACAGCAACTGCTGTGCCCGCGATGGTGGGTCGCGCAAGGCCTCGAACTATGCTGCGGCCAACAACGATTAGCGGCGCTGGTCAATGCTGCGACTGAGCAGGATCAGCGGCACCAGGCCCGCCAGCACGATCATCAAGGCCGACAGCGCACCTTGCTCAAATTGTTCGAGCGCGGCAAAGGCGTAAACGCGCGTCGCCAACGTGTCAAAGTTGAATGGCCGCAACAGCAGCGTCGCCGGTAATTCCTTCATGACATCAACAAACACCAGCATCAGAGCCACGCCAACAGGCGCGCGCAGCATCGGCAGATGCACGCGCTTCAAGGTGCCCAGCGCCGATTGACCAAG
>JANNSA010000239.1:0-3355 GCA_031402115.1 Hyphomicrobiaceae bacterium
CGAGATTGGGCGAGATGCGCGTCAAGCCGGCATCAATGCCACCATAACCGATCGCCAGAAAGCGGATGACGTAAGCCAGCACCAGCGCCGCCAGACTACCGGTAAGCAGCAGTCCCGTTGAGAGTCCGAACCACGCGCGCATCAGGGCATCAAAGCCGTTATCGAAGTTGGCGAGCGGAATCAGCAGGCCAAGCGCCAGCACGGTGCCCGGTACTGCATAGCCGAGGCCAGCTAGCGCCGTGGCCGGACGGGTCAGACCGTTGGGCGCGACGCGGCGGGCATAGGCGAGCACCAGGCCAAGCGCAACAGCCAGAATAGCCGCCAGACTGGCAACCGAGAACGACGCAACGATCGCCCTCCAGAACGTGGCGTCCGTCCATTCAGAAACCGCCCCACCAAGATTGCTGACCAAGACGCCGGCAGGCACGGCAAATCCGAACAACACGGGAAGCGCGCACAACATCGTGGCGACCCGCCCGCGCCAGCCGTCAAGCTCAAATTCAGGCGGCGGGCGGTCACTGGCGGCCCGCTCATGAAAGGTCGCAGCGCCACGCGACAGCCGCTCCAGGACGAACAGCAGCAGGACGAACATCAGCATGACCGATGCAATCTGCGCGGCACCAGCCAGGTTGGAGCGTTGCAGCCATAGAGTATACGCCGTAACCGTCAGCGTCCGCACACCGAGATAGTCGCTGGCACCGATGTCGTTGAGGCATTCGAGCAAGGCCAGGGCCGAGCCGGCGGCCAGCGCCGGCCGCGCCAAAGGCAGCGCAATCGACCAGAACGCACCCATCGCCGAGCGGCCAAGTGTGCGGGCGGCCTCCAGGGGGCCGGTCGACTGCGCCAGGAAACTGGCGCGCGCCGCCATGTAGACATAGGGGTACAACACCAACGCCATGACGACGATGGCGCCACCAAGCGAACGAATATCCGGCACTCCAAGGTCGCGGGCGCGCACCACGCCCGTCAGCGCCATCAGGCCCCGCTGCACGGGTCCAGAGGTGTCAAGCAGATCGACGTAACAATAGGCCACCAGGTAAGTCGGCAGCGCCAGCGGCAATAGCAGCGCCCAACTCAGGAAATCGCGGCCGGGAAAGCGGTAGATCGTCACAAACCAGGCCGTCAGCGTGCCGATCAGCAAGGTCAGCGCGCCAACGCCGGCCATCAGCAACAGCGTCCGGCCAAGCGCGCCTGGCAGAACCGTGCCGGCCGATTGGGCAAGACCGCTACCTTCGCCACCCAGGGCTATGACCAGCAATGTCACGATCGGCAGCAGCACCAGCGCCAGGATCAGCGCCACCAGCACGGTCCAGATCGGAGAGATGCGCCGGCGCGCGTACCAGCGCGCTAGACTCGCGCGCATGCCGCTGGCGGGCATTGCCGGCGTGCTTGGCTCGTTGCGCCTTGAGGTCAATGCCCGCGTCTCGTTCCACTGTCGCGGCTCGAAGCGGACCGCAGCGTCGAAGCTGGTGACGGACCGGCCCGCGAAAATCAAGCCTGGCTTGCGCCCGCGACGGGCCTTGCGACACCATCACCGGTAACCGGGGGCGCGGACGAAAACGGGAGTCAGGCACTGGTGCGTCTACGTACGTCCAGCCAGGGGGAAGTGCGCCAGCACCGAACACCAGCCCGTACCCATTGTGACTCAGCCTTGCGCGGGCTCAGTCCGCAAGGTGGCCAGGCTGGTCGGCCGACCTCAGAGATCCTGGCCGTCTTCAGTCAGTATCTCTGAGGTCTGGCATCAGTGTCTGACCCCGGCTTTTCGCGCCAGCACGGACTATGCTGTCTGTCACAAAACTGTCAGATTGCGGCATCCGACGCCGCTCCCGCCTTGCCGCAAGGTCACGTCCTATGCCTCTGGAAGTCTTCACCGCGGTAATCCTGGCAGCGCTCATGCACGCCATATGGAACGCCATGGTCCGCGGCCAATCAGGCAATGGCGACAAGACAATCAGCATGACGCGCCTGATCTTCGGTCAAGGCCTGTGGGGCCTGCCGGTACTGCTGTTCGTGCCGCTGCCACCGGCTGCGGCATGGCCATACATTCTCGTCAGCATGGTGCTGCATACGGGCTATGGCCTGGTGCTCGCCGCCGCCTACCGCACCGGCGAACTGACGCAGGTTTACCCGATCGCGCGCGGTACCGGACCGCTGCTGGTGGCCGCCGCCAGCGTCTTGTTCCTCGGCGAAACCATCGGCCCGCTGGGTTTGGCGGGCATTGCCGTTATTTGCCTGGGACTGTTCAGTATTGGCATCCATCGTGGTGGGGGCGGCATCGACAGGCGCGCGACTGTGTTGGCGCTGGCGACAGGCGGCTTCATCGCCGGCTATTCACTCTGCGATGGCCTCGGCGCCCGCATCGCTGGCGGCGCTGCGGCCTATTGGGCCTGGGTTGCTATTCTCGACTCCCTGGTGTTCGTCGGGTTGATGGCGTGGTGGCGCAGCCCGCGCAAACTTGCCGGTGAACTCGCGGGCAACCGGCTCGTCGTCGTGGCCGGCGGCTTCGCCAGCTATGGGGCCTATTGGCTGGTGACCTGGGCGTTCACGCAAGCGCCGATCGCGCTCGTTTCGGCTTTGCGCGAAACGTCCATCATCTTCGCGCTGCTGATCGGCGTCGTGGTGCTCAAGGAACCGATGAACCTGAGCAAGGTCGTCTCGACCTTCATCACGCTCATCGGCGCTGTGCTGATCCGGGCTGGGCGCTGACCGTCGCGGAGCCTTTTGCCGCGACGGTTCGGCAAACTGGGTTGCGAATGCGTAGGGTGCGAAAGGCCTACTTCAGGCCGAATCGCACCGAAACGAGCTGTAACGCCAGCCTCTGGTGCGATACGGCGAAGACGCTTTTCGCACCCGACGCCGCCGCACAACCGCACTCGGACTGATTCACTTGGTGTGCCCGTGCCTTAGCCGCGCGGACCGTCATCGAAGCCAACCTTGTCGATCAGCTCGGATGCGGCTTTGCGCAGCTTGCCGATCGCCTCCAAGGGCAGTGTATCGGACTTCAGTTCGCCCCAGCTCAAGACCAGTGGCGATGCCGGGACGTCGTCGCGCACCGGATACTCGCTGTTCAGCGCGGCATAGAGCTCCTGCGCCGGCGTGCCCGCCAGCCATTCCAACAGCTTGACGCCATTGTCACGATTGGGGGCATGCATCAGCAGCAGTCCGCCCGAAACATTGACATGCGTGCCGCGGTCGCCCGCGTTCGGGAACAACAGCTTGACCGACGCCGCCCACTGCTTCTGCTCGGGCTGCTTCGTATTGTTCTGCATCTGGCCCATGTAATAGGTGTTGCCGATCGCGATGTCACAATCCCCGGCGAAGATGCCCTTGACTTGGTCGCGGTCCGATCCCGCTG
>JANNSA010000240.1:0-7658 GCA_031402115.1 Hyphomicrobiaceae bacterium
TACCATAGGCCGGCCAATCAGGCCAACCCCGCCGTCGCCAAGCTCCGAAGTTTGCCGCCGGGTGGCCCTATCGTGACGCGCAAACAGGGTGCATGATGCCGCTCGCACCAACTTAAGGAGGGGTCGTGAGCATCACTGGCCTGGGACCGCACGGCGAGAAGGCGGCGTCGCCGCTCGCCCTTAAACTGACCGACGCCGACGCTGCCGAGCTGGCCGCCCGCCGCTTTACGGTTGCCGTCGTGCTGCACACCACGCGCAGCGATTGGGCGCGTCAGCAGCTCGCGGGTATTGCCGGCGTGCTCGGCCAGTACCAGGCGGCCATCGTGGAGGTGATCGACTGCGGTTTTGAGCCAGCAGCGCAAGTGGCAGCGTTTTCGCGCCTGACTGCGGGCAAGGCCGAAGCCATCATCAGCATTCCGCTGGGCAACGCCGCCGTGGCCGATGCCCACCGGCTGGTGCACGCCGCCGGCAAGTGCCTGGTGCTGCTCGACAATGCCCCAACCGGCCTGGCGCCCGGCCGCGACTATGTCTGCGTCGTCTCCGCCGACAATTTTGGCCTCGGCGCCATCGCCGCCCAGCTGCTCGCGGCCCATGTCGGCCCCAACCAAACCGTCGGCATGCTGACTTATGGCGTGGATTTCTTCGCCACCAACGAGCGCGAGATCGCGTTCCGCAAATGGCTGGCCAAGCACCGGCCGGACGTCAAAACCGTGCAGAGCAAATTCCCGTCGCTGGATCAGGTGCCCGACAGCGTGGCAAATCTGCTGGCCGGTCCCACGCCGCTGGCGGGCCTGTTCGCGGTCTGGGACGAGCCCGCCATCATCGCCGTCAAGGCCCTGGAAGCGGCGGGTCTCAGCGTGCCTGTCACCACCATCGACCTCGGCAACGCCGTCGCCACCATCATGGCCCAGGGCGGCGCGATAAAAGCCATCGGCGCGCAAAAACCCTACGATCAGGGCAAGGCCGCCGCCAGCGCCACGCTGCTGTCGCTCCTCGGCCGCGACCTGCCGTCGTGGATCGCGCTGCCGGGCCTCGCCGTCACCCGCGACAACGTGGTGGAAGCCTATCAGAGCGTCTGGCACGCGCCAGCGCCGGCCAAGTTGCTGGAGGCGCGGCGGGGTTGATGGTGTCAGAGAGGGACCAAAATACGAACAACGTTACGGTTTCTGGCCAACGCCACAATCGTTGCTGGCGCGCTTGTCCCGTTTAGTTCGATGTCTAGCCCCGGCTTAGGTCGGCTTTCGAAGTTCGAGCGGTCGTGCCTTTCGTCGATCATGACACGTGTTAATCGGACGTGAGGAATGCCACTTCAGGCATTCTTCACGTTCGACGGATTAGGAGCCCATTTTTCGCATGGCCACCACGTTGTCGCCGGCCGGCGTGCCACAGAATTTGTCCTATACAGCCATCAACTCGCGTCGCCGTTCCAAAGCATCCGACCTCCGATAAGCCCGCTCCACCTTGTTGCCGATCAAGTGCGACAACGCTTCCTCGACCAGCTCTCGCGGAAAGGACGTTGCTGAGCCTGCCCAATCGCGGAACGCAGAGCGGAAGCCATTCGCCGTGAACTGGTTCCGATTCATGCGCTTCATCACCGCGGTGAGCGTCATGTCCGACAGCGGCGCTCCGTATTTCTTGCCAGGGAATACGAGGTCATCGGGGCGGCGCAATGGTCTCACGGTTTCGAGAATGGCGATCATGCGGGAGGGCAACGGCACGCGGTGAGTTTGTCCGGCCTTCATGCGTCGGCCTGTTGTCGGATCGTATCCGGGGATCGTCCACACTTTGGCTTCAGCGTCGATCTCACTCCAGCGCGCGCCACGGGCTTCGCCAGAACGTGCGGCCGTCAGCACCAGGAATTCAAGGCAGAGCGCAGCCACGCCTTGCCGACCCCGCAATTCAACGAGGAAGCTCGGCACTTCGGCGCATGGCATCGCCGCATGGTGGCCTCGTGTAAGCTTCTGTCGCTTCGGCAGGAGGTTTTCGAGATGTCCGCGCCTCGCGGCGGGGTTTTCGCCGGTCCGATGTCCATTCGCCTTGGCAGCGTTCAAAAGCCCTTCGATGCGGCCTCGAAGCCGGTCAGTGGTTTCGGGCCGCTGTTCCCAATGTTGCTTGAGACATTCGAGCACGTTGGCGACGGCGATCTGATCCACTGGCTTGGGGCGAAGCGGACCAGCATAAACCTTCAATGTCATGCGCCATTGATCAGCGTGCTTGTCGCTCTTCCAAGACGGGGCCATGGCCGCGATGAACTAGTCTGCCACCTCACCGAATGTCGGCGTTGCCTTAACCGGCTTGGCGGCTTTGGTTCGTTCGTCGAGCGGGTCTCTGCCCTCGCGCAACAGCTTACGCGCGGCTACAGCCAGATCGCGAGCTGCCGCGAGAGAAACGCGGTCATCGGACGTGCCGAACGGCCCTAAACCCATCTCGCGTTGCTTGCCGATCCACCCCACCGTCCCATCGGCCCTATTCCGCTCGGTCCGGTGAACTGGCGAACGGAACAGGATCACCCGTGACTTGCGGCCGTCCGGCTTGCCGTCAAGGTAGAGTCCACCGCCATCAGCGTGCCGGCCTGGCCGCTTTTCATTCTCGACGCCACGAGCGGTCAGCAGATTGAGTGCACGCGCCATTGATCATCCCCGGCACTGTCCCTAGCAGACGTACTGGATTTGTGCTGAGAATGGTAGATACCTGTGGACGGTAATTGGAACAAAAACTCAGTTTTCCAACAGGCTACCGAGTAGCCATGGATGCTGGTGGACAGGGATCATACGGACTCCATATCCGCCAATTCCTGTTGTATCGCGTCTTGAAGTTAGGCTGCCAACTCGTGCGATGTTTGACCGAAAGCGAACGCACTTGATCCGTACACAGTTGATCAATGAAAGCATCATGGTCCACGGATCGACACCGCGCTGCGCGTTCAGCCAGAACTCGTAACTGTTCCCGGGAACACGCTAGGATTATGAGCGGTCGCCGCTGTCAGGCTTCGCCGGTCATCGCACAATGATTGTCCGGTTTGCGCGACACGCTGATCGCGTCTGGCGGCTCTTGGTGCGTCAACCCCATTGGCCCAAGCAAATCCTCAGTCAGGATTGCATCGACAGTGATTGGGTGGCATTCGCACGTCACCGTGACTGGCGTTTTCGTCAAAACATGTTGAGGGCCAGTCGTGCTTCGTCAGACATGCGCGACTGGTCCCAGGGCGGGTCGAACACGATCTCTACCTTGACGTCGCCGACGCCCGGCACCGAGCTAACGGCGTTCTGCACCCAGACCGGCATTTCGCCAGCGACAGGGCAGCCGGGCGCGGTCAGCGTCATTTCCACGGCGACATTGCGATCGTCGTCGACGTCAACCTTGTAAATCAGGCCCAGCTCGTAGATGTCCGACGGGATTTCTGGGTCATAGACCGTCTTGAGGGCCGCGACGATGTCCGTTGCCAGCCGGTCGAGTTCTTCCTGCGGCAGCGTTGAGCCGCTCATGGCGGCAGCGTTCGGTGCGGCGGCATCTACGATTTCCGCTGCTGGTTTGGTCGGTGTTTGTGAGTTTTCCATCATGCCCTGATCCTACACCGTCTGGCCCGGCTCAGGCAAAAAACGCGTGCGCCTTGCGCAGCGCTTCGACCAGCACATCGACTTCAGCTTTCGTGTTGTACATGGCGAACGAGGCGCGGCAGGTGGCAGGTACGCCGAGCCGGTCCATCAGCGGTTGCGCGCAATGGTGGCCGGCGCGGATGGCGACGCCGGAGCGGTCAATAATCGTTGCCACATCATGGGGGTGGAGGCCGTCCATGCTGAAGGCGACGATGGCGCCCTTGCCGCGCGCCCAGCCATGGATTTTGACGGTGTTCATTTCCGCCAGCTTGGCGTGGGCGTAGACCGTCAGCTCTTCCTCGTGACGCCGGATGCCGTCGCGCCCAACCTGGTTGACATAGTCGATAGCGGCGCCGAGCCCGATCGCTGGAACGATGGGCGGCGTGCCTGCCTCAAAGCGATGCGGCGGCACGTTGTAGGTCACCGCCTCCGTTCCGACCGATGCAATCATCTCGCCGCCGCCAAGGAACGGCGGCATCACCTCGAGATGCTCACGGCGGCCATACAGCACGCCGATGCCCGACGGGCCATAGAGCTTGTGCCCAGTAAAGACGAAGAAATCACAGCCGATATCCTGCACGTCAATGTCGAGATGCACCGCTGACTGGCTGCCATCAACCAGCACCGGAATGCCCTTGGCGTGCGCCAGCTTGACGATCTCCTTGATCGGCGTGACGGTGCCGAGCACGTTCGACATGTGAGTGATTGCGACCATCTTAGTCTTCGGGCCAAGCAACTTAGCGAACGCCTTCATGTCCAGTTCGCCCTGGTCATTGATCGGCGCCCAGCGCAGCACCGCGCCGTTGCGTTCGCGGTGAAAGTGCCACGGCACAATGTTGGAGTGGTGCTCCATGATCGACAGCACGATCTCGTCGCCTGGGCCAATGTGCATACCGCCGAACGAAGCGGCGGCAATGTTGATGGCTTCCGTCGCGTTGCGGGTGAAGATCACCTCGGCGTCAGTGCGGGCGTTGAGAAAACGGGCGACGGTAGCGCGCGCTTTTTCATAAGCGGCAGTCGCTTGATTGGACAAATAGTGCATGCCGCGATGCACGTTCGCGTACTCCATGGAGTAGGCGTTAGTCATGGCATCGAGCACGGCGCGCGGTTTCTGTGCCGAAGCGCCATTGTCGAGATAGGTCAGCGGCTTGCCGTACACTTCCCGGAACAGGATGGGGAAATCAGCGCGCACGCGCTCGACATCAAAAGCGCAAGCCTGTTGCGTTGCGGGCCGGGTGTCTTGCGCCATGGCGCTTGGTGCCTCGATGTTGGGCGTTCAGGAGCGGGCGGCAGCATCTTGCCGCAACCATGCCGACGATACGTTCTGCAAAGCCTGCCGGATGCCATCGTGACCGACGGTTTCTAGGACATCGGCAACGAAGGCTTCCACCAGCATGGCACGCGACTGCTGTTCCGGAATGCCGCGGGCACGCAGATAAAACATCTGCGCGTCATCGAGCTCGGCGACCGTGGAGCCGTGGCCACAGACGACGTCATCGGCGTAAATCTCCAACTCCGGCTTGGAGTCGAATTCAGCGGTTGGCGACAACATCAGCGCCTTGGCCATCTGCTTGCCATCGGACTTCTGCGCATCAGGCCGGACGATTACCTTGCCCTGAAAGACGCCACGCGCCTTGCCATCGAGCACGCCGCGGATGGTTTCACGGCTGATGCACTTGGGCACGGCGTGATCAATCACCAGGGTTGTATCGACGTGGCCTTCGTCGCGCGCCAGGAAGACGGCGTTGAAGGTCGCTGTTGTGCGCTCGCCGCGATACGTGACAAAGCCCTGGTTGCGCACGAGGCCGGGTTCGGCAGTGAACTGGAAGGCCTGATAGTCAGCCTTGCCGCCCAGATCGATCAGCCAACTCGTCAGATGTGCCGAAGCTGAACCTTCACCGCTCACCTTGAGGTGTGCGAGCGTCGCTCCATCGGCAACCGAAACCTCGGTAACATGGTTGGATTGCAGGGCAGCCTTACCCAATCGCACATGGCTTTCTAGCACTGTGATCGACGCGCCAGTGGCAATCTCCAGGCGTGACCGCGTTGTCGTCGAGACCGGCTGCTCTCCGCCCGAAACGTAAACGATGTGCACCGGCAGCTTGGCCTTGGTCTGAGCCGCAACCTTGATCACCACACCATCGCTGCAGTAGGTCAGGTTGAGCGCAACTGCCGGGTCGTCAAGCTGCGCGTCCGATGGTGTCAGGCCAGATGCCACCAGGCCCGCAATGCTGACACCGCGCTCCGGCGCCACACCTCCGGCAATGCCAGCAAACGCGCCATCATGAACAATGACGGTTACGGCTTCCAGCGCCGCCAGCTCCGGACCCAGCGCCTTGAGCAGAGCGGCGGCCGGCAATCCGCTGTCAGGCTTGACCGCCGGCGGCAGTGCTTCTGTCAGCTTGGCACGCAGGTCAGTGTACTTGTAGGCTTCGACGCGGCGCGACGGCAGCCCGGTCGCGGCGAACCCCTGCAACGCACGCCGGCGTAACGCCTCGAACTCGCGACTCTCGGAGCCCTTCGCGCTGGCCACGAAACGCGATTGTAGGGTTTGCTCGGTCTTGGTCTTGATGGCGACAACGGTCATAGCGGCAGGGACTTTCACAACGGCCGGGCGAAGGCACAACGGCTGCTAGCACGCGGATCAGCGCGCTTCAGCGGACGAACTCGGCATAACCATCCTGTTCCAGTTCGAGCGCCAGTTCCTTGCCGCCAGATCGTTGGATGCGGCCTTGCGCCAGAATGTGCACACGATCCGGCACGATGTGCTCAAGCAGGCGCTGATAGTGCGTGATCACCAGCATTGCCTTGTCGGGCCCGCGCAGTGCGTTGACACCATCAGCGACGATCCGGAGTGCGTCGATGTCCAGCCCAGAATCGGTTTCGTCGAGGACGCACAGTGTCGGTTCCAACATGGCCATCTGCAGGATTTCCATGCGCTTCTTCTCGCCACCTGAAAATCCGACATTGAGCGCCCGCTTCAGCATGTCGTCCTTGATGCCAAGCCCTGCTGCCTTGCCCTTGATCAGCTTCATGAAGTCCGGCGTCGACAATTCAGCGCCGCCCTTGGCCTTGCGCAGGGCGTTCAGCGCCGTGCGCAGAAACGTCATTGTCGCTACACCCGGGATCTCCAGCGGATATTGGAAGGCGAGGAACACGCCCGCCGCCGCACGCTCCTCGGGTGCCATCGCCAACAGATCCTGGCCGTTCCACGTGGCGCTGCCACCAGTCACGTCGTAACCGGAGCGACCCGCCAGCACATAAGCGAGCGTCGACTTGCCGGAACCATTCGGTCCCATGATCGCATGCACTTCGCCAGCCGGCACTGACAAGGTCAGACCCTTGAGGATTGCCTTATTGTCGACGGTGGCGGAAAGGTTCTTGATCTCAAGCATCGTCGCTACACGTCCTTCAATCGTCACAGGTCTTCAGTTCGCATGTCACCGGTCCAGCGCTCGGCAGGTCAATTCGGCATCACGGTTGCTGGCGGGCGCCCGAACTTCGGGCGCCGCTCACAGTTCACTGGCAAAGTAAGCGGCCCGCCCCGTTGCTAGGGCAGCGCCGCGACCTGTCAACCCAGGCGAATTTCGGCCGGATAGACGACGCCCATCCACGCGGCCTCGTCGGGGCGAGCGCCCGATACCTCCACCAAGTAGGCCTCGTTGCCGCCAAAGGCTTCCACTACGGCGACACGGTCTCCGGCCTTCAAGCGAAAGCCCGGCATCATCTTCGATAGCGCATTGCGGCGCTTGCATTCAGCTTCGTCCATGTCACGGGCGACGGTGGCGATACGGGCTTCCGGCAGGCTCGAGTCCAACATAGGGGCAATTCCTCCGCTTTGCTTTTTCTTGACACAACAATCAGTGACCAGACCTAGCCGACACTGCCCTCGAGCGAGATACCGATCAGCTTCTGCGTTTCAGCCATGAATTCCATCGGCAGGTGCTGTAAGACGTCGCGAACAAAACCATTCACGACCAGCGCCACCGCTTCCTCCTGGCTGAGACCTCTTTGCATGCAATAAAACAACGTGTCCTCGGAAATCTTGGACGTCGTCTATCC
>JANNSA010000241.1:0-1540 GCA_031402115.1 Hyphomicrobiaceae bacterium
CGTCTCCAGCTCGCCGTAGGGAATGACGCAGACCTGCGAGTCCTCCAGCGCCACGGCGTCCACTTCGTGCACGCGGTTGCCGATGCCGTCCAGCCCGATCAGTTCGCCCGCCATCTGGAAGCCGGTCACCTGTTCGCGGCCGTCCTTGGACGTGATGATGGTCTTGAAGAAGCCGGTCCAGACGGCGTAGATCGACTCAAAGCGTTCGCCGGCCTGGAACAAGCGCTCGCCGCGCGCGACCTTGTGACGGACCGTCACCAGACGCTCGTCGATGCGGTCCAGTTCTTCCTTGGTCAGGCCAACCGGCAGGCAGATCTCGCGCAGGTTGCAACTCGAGCACACCACCGTGCAGTGGGGACCGTGGAGCGGCTTGTAGACAGTCTGGTGCATGAAGGGGTGGTCGATCGAACCTACTCTAGATGGCGCGGGCACTTCAGCAGTCAATCGTAATCCCGCGGGGTTGCGGTCCGCTTGATCTGTGTCGAAGCGGGCTGCGGATGGCCCGCAGGTGGCGCTGCTGATCTGGGTCAAGGTGTGAGGTGTGGGGGGCGTCTAGAGTCGCCTGCACCGGTCCAGCCCAGGCGGCGGCGGACATTCGAGCCGAGGTGAAAGCATGAGCGAGGGTGTGCCCAAGCGCGTCGGGTTGTTCGTCACCTGCGTGGCCGACCTGATGCGTCCCAGCGTGGCCTTTGCAGCCGTGCAGTTGCTGCAAGAGGCCGGCTGCACGGTCGAAGTGCCCGAGGCGCAGACCTGCTGCGGACAGCCGGCCTTGAACAGCGGCGACAGCGTCGACACGCGCGGCATCGCGATGCAGGTCATCCAGGCCTTCGAAGGCTTCGACGCCGTGGTCGGACCCTCGGGGTCGTGCATGGCCACCATCAAGCACGACTACCCGACCCTGTTCGCCGACGACCCACCCTGGCGCGCGCGGGCCGAAGACCTTTCGCGCCGCAGCCACGAGTTGCTGAGTTTCCTGGTCGACGTGCTGAAGGTCGAGCGCGTCGCGGCGCGCTACGACGGCCGCGTCACGTACCACGACTCCTGCGCCGGCTTGCGCGAGATGGGCGTCAAGGGCCAGCCGCGCAAGCTGCTGGGCAGCGTCGCCGGGCTGGACCTGGTCGAGATGCAGGGTACCGAGGAGTGCTGCGGTTTCGGCGGCACCTTCTGCGTCAAGTACCCCGACATCTCCACCAAGATGGTCGACGACAAGATCGCCCACATCCAGGCCAGCGGCGCCCAGGCGGTGCTGGGTGGTGACCTGGGCTGCCTGCTCAACATCGCGGGGCGCATCCAGCGCCGGGGCCTGCCCATCCGCGTGCTGCACACCGCCGAGGTGCTGGCGGGCATGGGTGCAGCACCGTCCATCGGTGAGCCGGAGCGGGCCTGATGCACGCCCCGACCACGACCTTTCCCCAGCGGGTGGCCATCGCCATCCACGACAAACGGCTGCAGGCCGCGCTCGACCACGCCAGCGGCGGCTTCGTGCAAAAGCGTGCCGCGCAGATGGCCGCGCTGCCCGAATTCGAGGCCCTGCGCGAAC
>JANNSA010000242.1:0-1966 GCA_031402115.1 Hyphomicrobiaceae bacterium
GGCAACGTGATCGAGAACGCGCCGACCGCCGGCATCATGGTTGGCTGGGGTCGCTATATGCGCAATTGCTCGGTGACGCAGAACCTCATTCGCGACGCGGCAACCGGCATTCTGATCAGCGCCGACGATCAAGCCGGCGCCTGCCTCGTCGCCAACAACATGATCTCCGGTACCAAAACCGGCGCCATCCGCGCCATGCGCGACGGCGCGCCCATCGGCCCCGATCTCGCGGTTGAGAATTCCGGCAGCCCGCGCCTGTCCGTGAGCGGTAATCTGGTGAGTTAGCCGGCCGGGTCTACTACAGGTTTTCAGACCAAGGTCGAATGCCGGTCAGTCGCGGCTTCGGAGAGGAACGTTGCACGACAAGGGACTGCGTCTCATCCTGATCCTGCGGCGTTGTGTGCCACCGGATTCTGGGCGCGTCCTGCTGACTTGGATTCACGCTCCATTCAACAAGCCGCTCTCAATGGTCCGCATGAACCGGGCTCCGCCATAGTCCCGCGCGTTCTTTTCCACCGTCGCCCTGAGATCGAGAGAGATCTCGTCACCGGGCCGCCGTTTGCGGAAGACGAACGACACCTGCGGCCGTCGCTTGCCGATCTCTTCTTTGGTCACAGTCCGGATAGGGAAGAAACCGCAATTCCATGCGGCAGACAGCAAATTATCCCGTGAGAAGCCCAGAACGTGAGCAAAATGGAATCGGCTGCGAGTCTTTGTTTCATAGGCCTGCATATCAGGCACTTCAATCCACAGCAGGCCTTCGGGCTTCAGCAGATTTTCGATCTTCTTGAGGCACAACAATGGCTCGCGCAGATGCTCAAGCACATGGATAATCGACACTAAGCCGAATGAGCCCGGGTCATACTGAGCAGACTGCCACGTTCCTTGCTGGACGCGGTCGCTCCTGGCGTGCTGCGACCACACATCTCCGGGTTCAAACCCATAGGCGTCGATCCCCCGCTGCTCCATTGCCAGCACGAGTTCTCCCAGGCCGCAGCCGAAATCAAGCGTCTTGCAGCCTTGCGAATTGCCAAGAAAGCTCTTGATGAGATCGGCCCTTCGCTCGGCGTCTTTCTTCTTCTTAGTGATATGTTTTTTGGGAACCGCCTTGAACGCGCCCATGTAGGCCGAGCGATACATGGATTTATAGTAGTTCGCCAACTCGGCATCCGTCGGCATCGGATTTGTGAAGAAGAGACCGCATGACGTGCAGAGATCTGTCTGCAACGGCTTCATTTCGCGATCGGCCTTCAGGATGTTGACGCCTTCTCCCCCGCAACACGGGCAGCGGATGGCTTCGCCAAAATAGGGATAGCGGACAAATGGAAAGACGTTGAGTAGATACTGACGTCTATCAGAATTCATACCGTTTCCCGCGTTTTGGCAAAATGATTGTGGCTCATGATGTTATGCAAGTCTTCCACTCCGTGACAAGCCACTTCGCCTGAGGCAATGTCTACCTCCAGTGTGCTGGTGAGGGCATCCAAATTTCCCCTGTCCAAAAACACTAGTGTTCTGGATCGAACGCTTGATTCCCCGGCAAAGGTCGGCAAGCGTTCGTGAATCCAGAACACCAACAAAGAGACCGCTAGGGTTCCGGGCCGACGCATGGGAACCAAGCGTCGGAGTCGGAACACTAGTGTTTTCGCATGACGTAGCACGGCGATCCGTTTGGTGCAGATCGCGGTTCTTCACCGACGAGGTCTGATCACAGCACGTCCCGCCAAGGCGTGCGGCGCTCAACCCGGCGGGGTGGCGGCAATGAACTTCAAAAGCTCGCTAACTTTCGCCACCTGATTGACGTCGGCGCAGCGGGCCGTGGTGGCGGCGATGCATTCGATGGTGACGGTGTAGGGCACGACGAAGCGGGTGATCGTGTATTCGGCGATCGTGCCTTCCATGTTCACTTCGCGCGTGCTGCCGAGCACCGACACGTCGGCCGGGGCGGCCGCTCCTGGATCTGGGG
>JANNSA010000243.1:0-15242 GCA_031402115.1 Hyphomicrobiaceae bacterium
CAAACGCCAGCCGGAAGACTTCCGCCACCACCCAGGTGCCGATCGCGAAATAGGCGCCACCGAGCCGGAAGACTAAGGCCGCCACGGGAATGGCGAGTACGGCGCCGGCGACGCCAGCCGCCAGAATGGCGAACATCGGGTTGATGCCGGTGTAGAGGGCGGTGGCAAATAGGACATAGCCGCCAAGCCCGACATAAGCCTGCTGGCCCACCGAAACGAGGCCGGTGTAGCCCGCCAGCAGGTTCCACAGGCTGGCCAATGCCAGATAGGTGGCGAACTCGCCGACCAGCCGGATGTCGGCGCGGCCACCCCACCACGGCAACGCCGCCAGCGCTCCGATCACGATCAGCGCCAGCATAGCAGCGATCGTGCTGGTGACTGTCGTCCGGCTGACCGAGGCGTTGGTCACGTCGTCGCCCGGCGCGCTCATTGGTCAACACGCGGGAACAGGCCCTTGGGGCGAACAGCGAGCACGATCAGGAACGCGAGATGGCCCGCCAGCAATTGCCAGCCAGGATTGACCTGGGCGCCAAGGCCTTGCGCGACGCCGAGAATGACGCCGCCTGCCAATGTGCCCCACAGATTGCCGAGGCCGCCAATGATCACGGCCTCAAAGCCGAAGATCAGCCGGCCGGGCCCCAGCGATGGATCGAAGTTGGAGCGGATCGCCAGGAACACACCGGCGATCGCCGTGATGGAGAGCGCCAGCGCCATGGCCAGACCATAAACATGCGCGCGTTCCAGCCCCATCAGCCCGACGATCTCCTTGTCGTCAGAGGTGGCGCGGAAGGCGCGGCCCCAAGCGGTGCGATAGAAAATGAACTGCAGGCCGCCGATCACCACCACCGCCGTGGCAAACATCAGCAACGGCAGGTAGCCAACATCGATGCCGGGCATCAGCGGAAAGCTGGCGGTCTCCAGGCTGCCGGCATTCAGCTTGCGGCTGTCGGCAGTGAACACCTGCAACAGGCCGTTCTGGATGATCACGGACAGCCCAAACGTCACCAGCAACGGCGGCAGCACATCTTTGCCGAGCGTGCGGTTGAGGATCAGGCGCTGCAGGATGTAACCGGCAACCGCCATGATTGGCACCACCGCGATCAGTGACATGAGCGGGCCGAGCCCCGTTGTCTGCACCACCACCAGCGCGATGAAAGCCGACAGCACGATCAGATCGCCATGCGCGATGTTGACCAGCCGCATGACGCCAAAGATCAGCGACAATCCGGCGGCGAACAGAGCGTAAAGCCCGCCGACCAGGATGCCTTGCACAACGACATTGAGCCAGACCATGACCTCAGGTTCCAAAGTAAGCATGCGAAATGGCGTCGCGCGAGACGTCGCCTGATAATCCGGCAAGCGAGACGCGTCCTTCTTGCAGGCAGACAAAGCGGCGCGATGAGGCGAGCGCGCGGTTGACATCCTGCTCCACCAGGATGGCGCTCATGCCGCCTGAGATAATCCCCGGCAGCGCCTTGTAGATGTCCTTGATGACAATCGGCGACAGGCCGAGGCTGAGTTCATCAATCAACAGCAGGTCAGGGTTGGCCATCAGCGCGCGGCCGATCGCCACCTGCTGCTGTTGGCCACCTGACAGCGAGGTGGATGGCGCGTGCCGCTTCTCAATCAGCGCTGGGAACAGGTCATAGACCGCCTTGACGGACCACGGCCCTTTACGGCCAATATTACCGCCAAGCAGTAGATTTTCTTCCACTGACAGCGAAGGGAACAGCCGCCTGCCTTCGGGCACCAGCGTGATGCCCAACTTGACAACGGCATTGGCGGGTCGCCCACCAATCGCGGTGCCGCGCCACTGGATTTTGTCGCGACCGGCCGGGTGCAGGCCGCAGATCGCCCGCAGCAGCGTGCTCTTGCCAGCGCCATTGGCGCCGATCAGCGCTACGATCTCGCCGGGCGCAACGCTGAAGGACACATCATACAGCGCCTGGAAGTCGCCATAGCGCGCGTCCAAGCGATCAACGACGAGGCCGGGCTCAGACATGGGCGTCCTCGCCCATATAGATGGTTTTCACGTCGCTCGACGCCATCACGCCGGCTGGTTGGCCATCAGCGATCAGTTTGCCGAAGTTGAGCACCACCAGCCGTTGCGCAACGCTGAGCAGCGCGTGCACGACATGCTCGATCCAGATGATGGTGACGCCCGAGCCGTGCACGTCGCGCACGGCGGCAAGCAGCGACTGGCATTCGCGCTCGGTCAGGCCGCCGGCGATCTCGTCGAGCAGCAGTAGTTGCGGATCGGTGGCGAGCGCGCGCGCCATTTCCAGCCGCTTGCGCTCCAGCAAAGTGAGTGCGCCAGCCAGCGCATTGGCCTTCCGGCTCAGGCCGGTCAGCGCCAGCACGTTCAGTGCCCGCGTCTCGGGGTTGCCGGCATCGGCGGCGCGGCCAAAAGCAGCGCCCGTCAGCACGTTCTCGAACACCGTCATGCCGGCAAACGGGTGCGGCACCTGGAACGAGCGGGCGATACCCATGCGGCAGCGCTCGGCAGCGCCTTTGTGGGTGATGTCGGCATCGCGAAAACGGATGCCGCCCTTGTCAGCTTTGACGGTGCCGGCAATCAAGTTGAACAGCGTTGTTTTGCCGGCGCCGTTGGGGCCGAGAATACCGACCAGTTCGCCGCTCTCGACAGTCAAAGAGATATCATCGGCGACCGCGAGCGCGCCGTAACGCTTAGCGAGATTGGTGAGAGTAAGCAGGGGCATAGGGCGCTCTGACGGCCGGGGGGACAAGGGGGATTGCGCCACATCGCGGCACAATCCCCCTCTTGAACTAGCCGAGCAGCTTCAGCTCGCCGCCAATCGGAATTTCCGGTGCCTGCTTGTTGGCGAGGATCACCAGGTCAAGCTTGTCGCCGTTCTTCTGCCACTGGCCGGAAACCAGCGGCGTCTTCTGCACGTTCTTGACCGGGCCAGCCTTCCAGTTCACCGGGCCAACCATCGACTTGATGTCGGTCGTGGTGATGGCATCGAGGATTGCCTTAGGGTCGCTCAGGTCAGCGGCGCGCTTGATGACGTCAGCAACAACTTCGAACAGTGCATGGTTGAAGCCGATCGGCTGCGTCCATGGCTTGCCGGTCGCCTTCTCGTAACCACTAGCCAGGTCTTTGGCGCTAACGCCGGTCAGGCTCGACGTGAACGGATGGTTTGGCGACCACCAGATTTCCGAAGTCAGCCCCGCACCGCGATCACCAAGCGCCGCCACCGAAGACGGGAACAACAGCGCCTTGCCGATCGTCACAATCTTCGGGTTGAAGCCCTGTTGCGCGGCCTGCGACCAGAACGTGGCGAAGTCCGGCGGGATCATCACGCCTGTCACAATTTCACAACCGGCGTTCTTGAAGGCGGTGATCTGCGACGTGAAGTCGTTGTTCAGCGGCTGATAGCGGCCCGGATCGGTAAGCGCGTAGCCAGCACCACCAAGTGGCGTCGGCAGACCGAGATTGGCATCGCCCCAGGCATTGCCGTCGCTGTCGTTCGGGAACAGCCCGCCAACTTTCTTGGGCACGCCTGACTTGTCCCAAAGGTCAAGGAACGTGCCGATCACATCTTCCAGGCCCCAGAAGAAATGATAAGTCCAGGTGAAGCCCTTGGCCGGATCGCCGTTGCGGCCGAAGAAGTAGGGCTGCCAGGGCGCATTGGTGGTGATGCACGGCACTTCGTTGAGTTCGGCCTGATCGGCGACCGGATTGGTCGTGTCGGGCGTCGAGGCGCCAACCAGCAGGTTGACCTTGTCCTTGAGGATCAGGTCAGCCGCTACTTCCGCTGCCCGGTTCGGGTTCGACTGGCTGTCCTTGGTGATGATCTCGACTTTGACCGGCTTGCCGTTGTTCGTTAGGCCGTCCGACATGATCTTGGCGATGCCGTCGAGCACATAGCCGTCAGCCTCGCCGAAGCCGGCGATCGGACCGGTCTGCGGGCTCACGAAGCCGACTTTGAATACAGCACCTTGCGCCGAAGCGCGCGTCACACGCAACACAGCGGGTGCCGCGATGGCAGCGCTGGCACCAGCCAAGAGCCGGCGGCGGGTCAGATCAGTGGTCAACATTGTCAGGCCTCCCGTTGTTATCGTGGCGTTATGGCAATTTGCTATCCAGCATGGCTTCCAAGGCGATCAGATGATCGCGCACGGCATTCCTGAGCGCGCCCTTCTTGGCGTCGTCCCAGTCATAGAACCCGTGGTTCGACTTGAAGCCCAATTCCCCATCGGCAACCATGCGCACCAGCATATCCGTGGGCGCGGCCGACCCCGTCAAATGTTGGAGCAGCACTCGCTGGATGTCGAGAGTTAAATCGGCGCCAACCATGTCGGCATTCTCCATCGGCCCCAATACCGCCAGCCGCCGGCCGAAGCTTGCCTTGACGACAATATCGATCGTTGCCGCGTCGCACACGCCTTCGGCCACCAGATGGATTGCCTCGCGCCATAGCGCGTGCTGCAGGCGGTTGCCGATGAAGCCGGGCACGTCTTTTTTGACATGTACCGGTGTCTTGCCCAGCCGCGTCAGGAGCGCCATCACGGTCACGATCGCAGTGGCATCAGTGTGTTCGGTCTGGATCACCTCGACCAGCGGCACGAGGTAGGGCGGGTTCCACCAATGCGTGCCAAGCACGCGGTGCTTGGTTGCCACGGCGCTAGCGATCTGAGTGATCGGAATGACGGAGGTGTTGGAGGTCAGGAGCGCCGCAGCCGGTGCGTGCCGTTCCATTTCCGCGAAGATGGCCTGCTTGACGGGCAGCCGTTCCACCGCCGCTTCGGTGACGAGATCAGCGTCGTACACTGCCTCGGCAAGGGTTGGCGCGAAGCGGATGCGCGCGAACATGGCGTCGATGGTCGCGGCGTCATGCCCGAGCGACGTCGCGGTCTCCCGGATACGCGCCGGTGCCGCCGCCAGAGCTGCTGGCACCGCATCCGTCAGCGCCACGGCGTGACCGGCGCGCGCGAACACCAGCGCTAAGGCATGTCCCATCAGGCCGGCGCCGATGATGGCAATGCGTTCTGACGGGTTCATCGGGTCACGCTCCGCCAGGCAGTCGGGGTCAGGCACTTGCGCACCTGCACGAGTTGCGCGTGTTGCGAGCTCCTGCGGGCGCGTAAGTGCCTGACTCCGAATGCCTTTGCACGTTCCGTCAAAACGCGTCCCCCTTCTCGATGCGGTAGTGTTGCCCTGGATCGGTTATGGCGACCAGCCGGATGATGCAGCCGTCGCCGCGCTCCCAGTTCCACGGGAAGAACGCGAAAGTGCAGCGCTTGCCTGTCACGGAGTCCAAATCACCACCGACATTCTCGATACCAAGAATACCGTTCTTGAACAGGATCTGATGCACCGGCTCCCAGTCCGGGAAGTCATCAGCCCAATCGCGCCCGCCTGACCATTGCAGATATTCTTTCTGCAAGTGCGGCAGCAGCGGACCGTTGCGTTGTGGGCCGATTGCCGTCGCCAACGGGTGATCATTGGCCTGCGTATCGTGGCCAACAACCTTGACTTGTTTGTCGACCATCCACTGGCCTGCCGACGGTACGAAACCGGGGCAATAGGCAAAGTAATCGCCGTCCTCATAGACCTTGTGCCAGCCGGTGTTGAGGATCAGCACATCATGCGGCCGGATGGCCTTGCCGCAGGACTTCTCCAAATCATCAGCGGTGATCGATTCCCACTTCTTCTTCGGCATTGGCACGACAATGCCCGACCCAAAGAAATGCGGCAGCGGCACCTCGTCGATGAACGGCGTGCCTTGCACCACATGCGCCGGCGCATCGATATGCGTGGTCGAATGCATCGATGTGGTGATGCGCTGCGACAGCACGCCGGACTTCGCCATGTAGTGGATGCGCTCGATCTTGACGTCCTGAAAATACGGCCAGTTCGGGCACTGGTAGCCCCAACGATGTGACAAGTTGGTGAAGTGCAACCCCATCGCGTTGTCGAGATTGGCCTGAAACTCGATGCCACGGACCTTGATGCCCATCCCGTCCGTCTCCCCTCGGATCACGCTATTGCAGAGAGCGCTTGTCTTGACATACGGTACAAATCTGCTCAATGCCGGTCAACTGACAAGTATCTGCACCACCATACGGTACATTGTGAAGTCTCGTGACGGCAGTGGATTGGGACGGCATGGCGTGCAGGTGCTGGCGCGCGCGGCGGCCGTGCTGCGCATCTGTAAGGATGCCCCTGCCGGATTGAGCTTGGCTGGGATCGCTGATCGGGCCAACCTGCCGCGCTCAACGGTGCAGCGCATTGTCGCCGCCTTGGCTGACGAGGGCCTGC
Source organism: Hyphomicrobiaceae bacterium (assembly GCA_031402115.1). Classification (GTDB taxonomy): domain Bacteria; phylum Pseudomonadota; class Alphaproteobacteria; order Rhizobiales; family Hyphomicrobiaceae; genus JANNSA01. The sequence goes on from JANNSA010000243.1 coordinate 6,287, forward strand.
TGCTGGCGGGCGGCGCGGCCGGCGGCATCCGGCTCGGGCCGCAAATCCACGCGCTCGCCGAGGCGACGCATTTCGATGTGGTGGAAATCGCCCATCCGCACCTGAAGCGCCTGTGCGAGGCGACCGGCGAAACCGTCGACCTGGCGCACCTGCGTGGCGACCACATGGTGTTCGTCGATCAGATCGCTGGCGGCCAACGCCTGCGCGCCGTGTCAGCGGTCGGCGAGCGGTTCCCGCTGCATTGCACCGCCAATGGCAAAGCGGCGCTGGCTTGGCTCGATGATGCGCGGATCAACCAACTCTGCGCCGCCGGGCTGGCACAGTTCACGCCCGCAACCTTGACGTCGCAAGCATCTTTGCGCCGTGAACTGCGCCTGATCCGCAAGGCCGGGCTTGCCATCGACGCGGAGGAGCACTCGATCGGCATCAGCGCCATCGGCGCGGCGTTCCGTGATTTGAACGGCGCACTCTACGCCGTGTCGATCCCGATGCCGACCGTCCGCTTCGCCGAGCAGCACGAGATTTTCGGTCCTGTGCTCTTGGACGCAATCGGAGTGCTGACAGCAGAACTTCACAAGCGATGAGATCTTTGCACGAATTGGCCTTACAACGGCGAGCGCGCGGCAGCCACGAACTTCATGGTGATGAGATCGCCTTTGGCGCTTGTCTCGCAGAGTAGTTTGGCACCCAGGCCCCAATCGACAGCAGCAACCCGCTATTTAATGGCTTCGGCTACGGCGGTGGTCCAGTCGGCGGGTGGTTCGCCAGCGGCGGCCGGTGTCGTGGCGCCCTTCAAGGCTAGCGCCGGCGGTTTCTTGGCGGCCAGCTTGAGTGGCGGCATGCCCGGCTTGGCCGGTGCGGGTGCGACTGCTGCAACCTGTGCTACTGGCGCTGCCCCCGAAGCCGGGGCCTTGGCCATCTTGCGCAGATACTGATCGTTCTGCGCCGCCGTTTCAGCCGACATGTCGGAAGCCGAGACTTGCTTGGCCTCGTCGAACTTGCCTTGCACGCCGAGCACCAGCGCTAGGTTCTGGCGCACTTGTTCCTGGTCACCACCAGCGGTACTCGCGCGGCGCAGCAGGCCCTCGGCCTTTGCCGCCTGGCCATCCAGCGCATAGGCCAGCGCTAGATTGTTCAACACCGACGGCTCTTGTGGCGCCAGCTTGGCCGCTTCCTCGAACCGCGCCACGGCGGTTTTGTTGTCGCCGCGCTTGGCCGCTATTGTGCCTTTGGCCGAAATCAGCCGCCATTCCGGATTGCTCGGGTTCTCGGCCCGCGCGATCAGCTTTTCGGCAAAGTCCAACTGGCCCAGATCAACCGCTAACCGACCTTGCTCGGAGGCAATCACGCGACTATCGGGATTGTACATGGCGGCCTGCTGCAGCACGCCCATCGCCTTTTGCTTGCTCTCGCCCTTGAGGACGCGCGCGTAATTGATGGCTGCCTTCTCGTCGCGCGGATTATTGGCCAGCGCCGTCCCCCAATAGGCCTTATCGCCTTCAGGCGTACCCTTGCCGCCGACCAGATCGGCGGCGGCCTGCGCTTGCTTACCGGTTGACTCCGTCGCGGAGACAAAGCCGGCCGGCGACTTGGCGCACGCGGTCAGCAGCACGGCGGCAAGCAGCGATCCGCCAAGTGCCACAAGCACGGACGAAGTTCGACGTATGTCGCTGGCTGGCGCAGTCATGGCATCCCCCGGAACGGCTTCAAGTGGCATAATCCGGCACGAGCCTTGACAAACGCTTAATGATGGTTGCCAGGGCCTGAACGTTTACACTGCGCGCCGAACTGCCTTGCTTGTGTCTTAACTCGCCTTTAACCATCCCATCTGATGATCAAGTGTCCCGCCAAACCACGGTTCTGGGTCTCGCTGCTTGCGGTGCTGGCGCTTGCCTTGAACGTTGCCGCGCTGACCGGACATTCGCATGCGGATGGATCCTGGCACTCAGCTTTTGTCACGGATCAGCGGGTCTGCTCGGATATGGCGGTGATCGGCTGCGTGCCAGATCAGGCGCCCGCCGATACGCAATGCGGAATTTGTCTGGCGTCAGCCACGCTGGCATGGGGCGACCCCGGCGCAACAGCCACGGCACTTCAGCCACCTGAGCCTGAAAGGCTCGTGCGGCCGCTCTGGCAGGCTTACTTCCATGCTGATCGAACACCTCTGGTGTTCAGGGCGCGCGGGCCGCCAGCAGCCTAGCCAGCCGCACTCAAACCCCTAATCTCCCTCAGGCCATTCGGCCGGGCATTGCGCACAAGGATGCCGCGCAACTGCTCGACTGGCATGCGTAAAGGACTGAATCTTATGAGAATCATCACAGCAACGTTGTTGTTGTCAGTCGCCGTCGCGACGCTGGCACACGCCGAAGAAAAGCGTGATGCCGATGCGCACGAGCACGGTCATGGCGCGCTTAACATTGCCGTCAGCGGCAACACGGTCAGCATTGAGCTGGAAGTTCCGGCCGACGACATCGTCGGTTTCGAGAACGAGGCCAAGTCCCAGGTCGAGAAAGACGCCGTTGCCGCCGCGACCAAGCTGCTCTCTGATCCACTCGCCATGTTCACAGTTGCGAGTGCCGCCGGTTGCGTGACGAAGGCTGCCAAGGTCGAAGTCAAGGCCGAAGAGCACGAGGAAGCGGCGAAAAAGGAAGAAGCCAAGGGCGGCGACGAAAAGGCAGAGGCTGGGCATTCCGAGTTCCACGCCAACTACACAGTCGAATGCGCGTCGCCGGCCAACTTGACGGCGATGAATTTCCCGTACTTCAAGGCGTTCGAGAAAGCGCAGTCGCTGGTCGTGACGATCGTCACCGATAAGGGCCAGAGCAAGTTCGACGTCACCCGGGATAAGCCGGACCTCGATATGGGCGGCCTGATGTGACCGAACGCGCTTCCCGCGCGGCAATCGAGACCCCGGCCATCGTCACGATGGCCGGGGTTGACTTCGCTTGGCCCGGAACGTCGCCATTCGGCCTGGCCATCGACGGGTTCACGGTCGCGCGCGGTGAACGGCTGTTGCTGATCGGGCCATCGGGCGGCGGCAAGTCAACCTTGCTTAGTCTGCTATGCGGGATCGTCGCGCCACGGAGTGGCACCATCGCCATTCTCGGCACGGACATTGCGGCACTTTCGGCGACCGGGCGCGATCGGTTTCGCGCCGAGCATATCGGCGTCATCTTTCAGATGTTCAACCTGCTGCCCTATGGCTCGATCATCGACAATGTGGCGCTGCCACTGGGCTTTGCGCCACAGCGCCAGGCCCGCGTCATGGCCGCTGGTGGCGTTGCCGCCGAAGCCTCGAGGCTATTGGGGCGCTTGGGACTTGGGATCGACGAGTTGGGTGGGTTATCGGTCGCCGCGCTCAGTGTCGGCCAACAGCAGCGTGTAGCGGCGGCGCGCGCGCTCATCGGCCGGCCCGAACTGATCATCGCCGATGAGCCGACATCTGCGCTCGACCGCAACCGTCGTGCCACCTTCCTCGAATTGATGTTCGGTGAGATCGCGGCGGCCGGCGCCAGCCTGGTGATGGTCAGCCACGATGAGGATCTGGCGTCGAGCTTTGACCGGGTTGTGCGATTGGCAGACTTTGCGACAACCCGGCGGGGTGCGCCCGCATGATCATTCCCCGGCTCGCCCTGCAATCGCTGCGTAAGCGGACGCTGACGGCGTCGCTAACGGTCGCGGCCATTGCGCTGAGTGTCATGCTGTTACTCGGAGTCGAGAAGGTTCGCGCTGGCGCCCGCCAGAGTTTTGCCGACACCATTTCCGGCACTGATCTGATCGTCGGCGCGCGCACCGGCAGCCTGCAATTGCTGCTGTACTCGGTGTTCCGGATCGGCAACGCCACCAACAACATCACCTGGCCGAGCTATCAGGACATCCTGAAAGCGCCCGAGGTTGAATGGTCCGTACCCTTCGCGCTTGGCGACAGTCATCGCGGGTTTCGCGTGCTGGGCACGTCTACTGCCTATTTCGAGCGCTACCGGTTCCGGCGTGGACGCGCCCTGACGTTCACAGCCGGCAAGCCGTTCAACGACCTGTTCGACGCGGTGATCGGCGCCGATGTCGCGCGCACGCTGAACTATCAACTCGGCGACAGCATCACGTTGGCGCACGGCACCGGCAGCATCGCGTTCGTCGAACATCTCGGCAAGCCGTTCCGGGTCGCCGGCATCCTGGAGAAAACCGGCACGCCCGTCGATCGCACGGTGCATGTCAGCCTCGAAGCCAACACGGCGCTGCATCTGGGCTGGGAAAGCGGCGTTGCCGACCCCAGCGCCGAGCCCGCCGCCGATGCCGTCCGCAAGCTGGACCTGACACCAGCGACGATCACGGCCGTGCTGCTCGGCCTGAAGTCACGCATCCAGACATTCAAGCTGCAGCGCGCCATCAACGAGTATCCAGAGGAGCCGCTCTCGGCGATCATTCCAGGCGCCGCATTGCAGGAGCTGTGGTCGCTGGTTGGCACCGCCGAAACGGCGCTTGGCGTGATCTCGGCGATGGTGGTGGCAACCGCTCTGCTCGGCATGATCACCATGATCCTGACAACGCTGAACGAACGCCGCCGCGAGATGGCGATCCTGCGCTCTGTCGGCGCCGGACCGCGCACGATCATGGGCCTGCTGGCGACCGAAGCAACGCTGTTGACTCTGGCTGGCGTCGTACTTGGCACGGCGCTGCTCTACCTTGGACTGATCATTCTTCAGCCGGTAATTGACCGGACATACGGCTTGTATTTGCCGGTGGACCCTCTGACTGCGCGCGATCTGTGGACCCTTTTCGCCGTCGTCGCCGCCGGTTTCCTGGCTGGCTTGATCCCAGCCGCTCTGGCCTATCGCCTTTCCCTCGCCGACGGCATGACCGTCGCCCGCTGACCGGAGTTTTTCATGTACCCAATACGCTCTCGCACCTGGCTGCCACTTATCGCAGCAATTCTTGTGGCGTTGCCGGGCGCGGCTTTGGCCGAGACGCCACGTGCGCTCCGCTGGGCGGACCTGATGCCGCCCTTGACGGCAGGCGAAGCTGTCAAACCGAAGAAGCGCATGTTCGATGTGCTGACGGGCAAGGCGCTGCCGACGAATCCGCTTTTAGGCACTGGCCAGCCCGGGCACGTGGCACAACCTCTGGCCCCTGATGCGAAATGGATGTCGCTGAAGCGGCAACAGCCTGGCGCCGGACAACCGGCGCGTATCGTCGATGCGCTCGACGGCCAGCGCGTGGCGCTAGGCGGCTACATCGTGCCGCTCGATTTCGACGCGACCCGGATCACCGATTTCCTGCTGGTTCCGTTCCTCGGCGCCTGCATTCACGTGCCGCCGCCGCCTGCCAACCAGATTGTTTACGTCAAGCTGGCCAAGGGTTTCGACGTCAGTGATCTGATGGTGCCGGTGACGGTCACGGGGACGATGCGAACCAGTTCCGAGTCGACCGGCCTGGCCGATGCTGCCTACACGCTTGACGCTGATACAGTGGAGGTCCGTTATGAGTAGGTTTTGTATTGCCGTAGCGCTGGTTTTGTCGGCATACGCGACGCCGCTGAGCCCAGCATTGGCGCATCCGCATGGCTGGGTGACTGTCGATGTTGATCTGATCACTGATGCTGACGGCAAGGTTTCTGGCGTCAAGCAGCACTGGAAGACCGATCCAACCTATTCAGTCGATTCCCTCGACGGCATCGACAAGGATGGTGACGGCCAATACTCCGCCAGCGAACTTGCCGTGCTCGCCAAAGAGAACATGGATGGGCTGGTCGATACGAATTTCTACACGGAAGCCAAGGCAGACGGCAAGAAACTCAAGTTCGGCAAGCCGAGCGACGCCGTAATAACGCGCGACGCCGACAAGATCCTGCACCTCACGTTCACCTTGCCGTTCGACAAACCAGTCGATGTTGCGAAGGCGCCGCTGGCCTTGCGCATTTTCGATCCTGATTTCTTCGTCGAATTCAAGTTCGCTGCCGACCCAGCCGTGCGGCTCTGGCCAAATGCATCACCGGCTTGCGCCACGAAGTCCAAGCCCGGCCCCGGCGACATCGACAAAGCCGACTCATGGGGTGGCGCTTACGCCGAAACCAAACTGATCTCGTGCGCTACGTCCTGAACGGCGACAGAACTCAGCAGCTGTGCCAGGTCAGCGGGCGTTTGCAGCCGCCGCCTTTGACGATGATCGTATCGGCGAAATAGGCACTGTGCGGCGCCAGGCGAACGACACGGTTGCGGGCCGGAGCAATCAGCACGCGGCGACTCACGGTGGCATATTGTGCCGGGGCGACGACTTTGTAATGACCGGCAGCTTGCACCGGCACCAATCGCTTGCCGCCGATCTTGTGCGACCAGACGCGGCGCTTCGACAGCACGATGCGCGGCGGCGCTATCATGATGCGTTCGTGCCGCCAAGTGTAGCGGGCCGGCGTCTTCTTAATGCCATAACGCAGGTAACGGCCCTGCACGTAGCGGGTCTGATAGCCAAGATCGTTGCGCTTGCACGGTTCGATGGCGCTGTTGCAGCCCGTCGTGATGTCGTCATGAAACAGCTCGAACACACCGGCTTCGGCGCCGCTGACGGACCCGAACAGCATCCCGCAACCAACCACTGCTGCGGCCATCAACTTCTTCATGGCATCGACTCCTGACATCCGTACCACCATGTAACATAGAGCGAATTTCCATCGAACTGTACGGGCTTGAGGTTAACTGTTCGCCAAGGCGCCAGCACCGTCTCGCAAACAATTTGCCAGCCGGTTGCGCTTTGTCCATAGAGACGTCCGGGAGGTTGGCGGCGGGCGTGTCACTCGCCAACTGGGTCAGGTCCGGAAGGAAGCAGCCCCAACGAGACCGGCGCGGGTCGCTGTCCAGCCTCCTTTTTCTCCTCTCAGCTTGCACCTTTGCTGCGGCGTTTCGCTACCGCCGCTAAGCGAAGCTTGCTCTGGCCTGCGGCCTTCGACCAGTATGGCGTTGAACTTCAGGGCAGCAGACAACGCGAATTTGGCAAGCATGACGGCAGCATTAGCGCACGCAGCATTGCCCACCGGCGGCAAGCCGGTGATCGCAGCCGAACAGCTTGGGCTGACCTTCACCACAGCTGACGGGCCGGTGTTTGCGCTCACTGAGGTCGATATGCACATTGCCGAAGGCGAGTTCGTCTCGCTGATCGGGCCATCGGGCTGCGGCAAAACCACGTTGCTGCGCATTATCGCCAACCTCGAACAGCCGACCGCTGGCCGCATCACAGTCAATGGCGTGACGCCGGAGCAGGCGCGGCTGGCACGGCAGTATGGCTACGTGTTCCAAGCCCCAGCGCTGTATCCCTGGCGCACGGTGGAACAGAACGTCATGTTGCCGCTGGAAATCATGGGCTTGAGCGCGGCCGACCGGCGCGAGCGTTCGGCGCGCAACCTGGCGCTGGTCAACCTGGCCGGCTTCGAGAAGAAGTATCCCTGGCAGTTGTCCGGCGGCATGCAGCAGCGCGCCTCCATCGCCCGCGCCCTATCGTTCGACCCGGCGCTGCTGCTGATGGACGAGCCGTTCGGCGCGCTGGACGAGATCGTGCGCGACAGCCTCAATCTGCAATTGCTACGACTCTGGCGCGAGACCAAAAAGACCGTGGTGTTCGTGACGCATTCGATCCCGGAAGCCGTGTTCCTGTCGACGCGCGTCATCGTCATGTCGCCGCGCCCTGGCCGCATCATCGATGTCGTCGAGTGCGGCCTGCCCGCCGATCGTGGCCTGGAAGCGCGCGAGACGCCTGAGTTCCTACGCCTCGCCCACCGCGTCCGCGAAGGTCTGAAGGCGGGACACAGCTATGATGAATAGGATAATCTGCGACGGCCCCGCTGTTCATGCGAGGGGAGCAGGTAGAGGCGCCGCCGGAGTGGCCTCATGAGCGCTACCATCCGGCAACCCGGCTACACGCTCCCCGTCCTGACGGTCGTCGGTGTGCTGTTGCTGATCTGGTATGCGGCAGTGGCGCCGATGAACGCTGTTGTTGCCGAAGCCCGCATCGCGGCGGCAGGCGGCGGATTGGCTAACACCATTGCCGTATCCTGGGCACTCGACCGGCCGGTGCTGCCAGCGCCGCACCAGGTGCTGATGGAATTCTGGAAGTCGGTGTTCACGGTGGCGCCGACCGTTCCCAAGTCGCTGGTCTACCACGCCGGTGTCACGCTCGGCTCGACGCTGCTCGGCTTTGCGCTTGGCAGCTTGCTGGGAATTACCTTGGCGATCGGCATCGTCCACAACCGGACGCTGAACAAAAGCCTGATGCCGTGGATCATCGCCTCGCAAACGATCCCAATCCTGGCGATCGCGCCGATGATCATTGTCGTGCTTGGCTCGCTCGGCCTGACGGGCGTGCTGCCGAAGTCGATCATCTCCATGTACCTATGCTTTTTCCCAGTGACGATTGGCATGGTCAAGGGCCTGACCAGCCCCGAGCTTATGCAACTCGACCTGATGCGCACGTACAACGCCAGTGGGGCGCAGGTCCTGAGCAAGTTGCGTTGGCCCGCCGCCCTGCCGTTCCTGTTCGCCTCGCTGAAAGTTGCGATCGCTTTGGCGTTGGTCGGCGCCATCGTCGGCGAGTTGCCAACCGGCGCTCAGGCCGGTATCGGTGCGCGCCTCTTATCCGGCAGCTATTACGGCCAGACCTTGCAGATCTGGGCAGCGTTGCTGGCCGCCGCCATTGTCGCAGCGAGCCTGGTGTGGTCCGTGGGTCTCGCCGAACGCCTCACCAACCGCGCACTCGGCGCCCGCCCGTCGGGCGGATGAATCCCGTTGGGCTGTCATCCGACTGGCGATAATCGATTTTCCACCTGCCCATTAAGCCTTTGCAACGCGCGCCCGCTTGGCGAGCGCGCGGGTGGCGGCGACGGTCTCGGCAGCGGCGTACCAGTAGCGGCGATCGAGTTCGATGTTGAAAATGACGCCGGCGGGAAATGTGCAGGCCGCCAGGATCGCGTCCC
>JANNSA010000244.1:0-5129 GCA_031402115.1 Hyphomicrobiaceae bacterium
AACGCACCGTCCGGCGCGAATGGAATGTGGCGCGCGCCTGGCTTTACCGTGAAATGACAAAACAGTAGTCGTCGCCAACGCCTCTTTGAGACTTGCCCCATGACCCCAGAACGCTGGCAACAGGTCACCGAGTTGTACCACGCAGCGCAATCCTGCACGCCCCATGAGCGTGCAGCCTTTTTGCACGCGCGCTGTGCCGGCGACGAAGCTTTTTCTTGTGAAATCCGGCACGACAGAGCCGGTTGGCCGCGCTTATCTCGTCACGGCCGAGGTCACACAAACCATCAGCATTCCGGTACTGACGCTCCTGGAGCAGCGCAATAGCGGGCCGCTGAGTCAGCCCGTCAACATCAGCAACATGAGTTCAGACCCGATTGCGCTGGCGATGCTCGACGAGAAGAAGGAGCCCGAGGTCATTGCGGTCATTCCGGCACGAACGGCCGGAGCCAGCGTGGCGGCGCAACAGGTCCCGCTCGCGCCAGGATTGCTCTATCTCTACAATGCCACGACGAACGAACCGATAGGCAAGCCCTACGAATTGACGGCAGCCGATAGTGCGCTGGCTTTGCCGATACCGCCATCATTACCGTTGGCCATGCGCGATCCGACAGGGCCAGAACTCAAGATTATCAACCGTACCGGATCCGCCGTAACGATTGCACGGGTCTTTGAGAAGGATGGCGCGCCACTATCGGAGGCCGTCGCAGAGCTGAAAGCTGACGAGGAAATGACCAGCAAGATCGCCGCTGGCAGCCGCCTGGCTTTCTTCGATGCCGCCAATCAGGCCCCAGCTGGCAGCGCCTATGTCGTCCGCACCGATGCCACGCAAACGCTCTATTTGCCCTACGATGCAGGGAACTACGCTCAGAAGAAGGCACAGAATGCGAACAATTTTGTCATGTTCCGCCAGCCGCCGAACAATCCGGAACTCTCAGTATTTCTTCTTGATGAGAACAATGCCGAGGTTCTGAAGAAAACGGTCAAAGCCAATTCCGGCCAGTTTGCTTTCTTCGCGGCTCCCGGTACTCAAGTCGTGATCCGTGACGCCGTAACAAGCAAACCGTATGGCGAAATGTATACCGTGATCGGGGCTGGCAAGCCGAATGAGGAAACGTTCGAGCAACTCGACATTCCTTACCAGTCGGCCAATCTCGTGCAGCTAAAGCACCGCGGCCCGGGCGCGATTTCGCTGACAATCAGTAACGGCTCGGACACGCCGATGTTTGTCGCGGTCGAGGACAGCTCGGGCGGCGCTACCATTTCAGAATCCCTGGCCAATTTGCTACCGCAGTCGTCGCGCACCGTAACGGTGCTGCCAACCAGCCGGCTGTGGTTCTATGATGCCTTGCGGAACCAACCGGTTGGCAGCCATTTCGACGTGCCCAATGGCCCCGCGCTGGCCCTGACCGTGCCGCTCCCGGTCGGCGCCGCCACCGATCCTGATCGCGTTAAGTTCATTGGTCCGCCGGCCGTCACAAGCTGGATCATCAATGACACCACTGATGCGGTTTATATCGTTTCGCGGAACGAGATCGGCGTTAAATCGCTGCTGTATGAGGTGCCGCCCTCCCAGAAAATGCTGGTGAGCATCAACCCGGAAGTGCCCATCTGGTTCACGAAAAAGGGTACGCCGGAATCGTTCGGGCAGGATCTTGACGAGCCGGTTGGCCAGAAGATCCCTTACATCATGCCGGCGAACAGGGAACAGATTACACTGCCCTATGAGGTTTCGGATGCTGATTTCGAAAAAATGATTCAAATCGATCTTGAAAAACTCAAGAGCGAAGCGCTGAAGAAAGTCAATAACAGCAACCAGACGGCACTCGACAGTAAAGATCTGCCGGCAGCCTGCTGGAGGAATACGCAAGTCCGCGATATCGGTAAAATTCCGGTCCGCTGCAAGTCCAACGAACAGGATAGCGGCGACGGCCTGTGTTATGACCGATGCAGGTCAGGCTACTACAATGCCGTAACCATGTGCGTGCCGGAATGCCCAGCGGGTTTTGACAATGACGGGCTCTATTGCCGGAAGCCGGCACCGTACAAGCGTGATGAGTACCCGGTCAGCGCCACAGAGGTCGCAACCTTTCAATGGAACCTGACCGGCGCCATGTCGAGGTGCGTCCAGGACCATGGGTCTACCAATTGTGTCGCCGCCAACAGCGATACGATTGTTTATGAAACCTGCCGTACTGGATACCAACAAGCACCCCTGATCACCAATCTCTGCACGCCGGTATGTCCTGGCGATATGGAAGATATTGGCGTTTCCTGCCGGAAGACGACTTACGACCGGGGCATCGGCCGGCTCAAGCAATGCGACACCAACCAGGATACCGATGCGGGGCTATGCTACAATAAGTGCAGCAGCGGCTTTGAAGGCGTCGGGCCGGTGTGCTGGGCGCAATGCCCGGCGAAACTCCCGACCAATTGCGGCACCACGTGCGCCGCGTCGACGGCGGCTTGCGGCATGGCGGTATCCGATCAAGTGTTGTCGCCCTTGCTGGCGGTCGGCAACGTCGTCCTGACGGTTGTGACGGTCGGAACTGCAACCGGCGCGCAAGTCGCCGCAAAAGCAGGCATCACCGCACTCAAGACCACTGGCTTGGAAGTCAGCAAACAACTGAGCAAGCAATTGGCCCGGGAAGCCGCCAAGCAAGCCGCCAAGGCTACACTCAAGAACAACATCAAATCGGCCCTGCAGCTGGGTGGCAAGCAAGCCGCCAAAACGCTCACCAAAGTTGTGGCAAAAGAAACTGCCATTGATTTGGCGGTAAGCTTGGGCTTGACGGGGTTTATTGAAGGTATGAAGGCGGTGCCATGGCATGGCATTGATGCGGCGCGCAAAGACATTGAAAGTGAACTGCAACGGCGGATCCAATTGCGCCTGGCTCGCGAAGTGACCGACGCGGAATTGGAAGTGATCGTCAATGCGTCGATGGCAGCGGCGGAAGAGGCCAATCCGGGCGTTGAGTTCCCTTGGCAAGCACTCGACCCAAGCGGCATCGCCGATATCGTGATTGCCTACAATTTGCCGATGTGCAGTGACGTGAGGTGAAGTGAAGCATTTGCGGCGTCTATTTTGTTTCGACTGAAGTCCGACTTCTTCTGACCCCTGGAGTAACCGGAATGCGATTGGCGCCCCGCTTTCTTGCCATGCTGAGCGTTGTCTGGCTGGCCTTGCCGGTCGTGACACTTTCAGCCGCCGCTCAGGAACCGATCGTGCTGCAAAGCGAGGATGGCACTTATCTCGCCGCCAAAGGTAAAGGCACCAATCTATCTGGCGAATTCAATCCCGAATTGAATAGCTGGACCACTGAACCGGGCGGCACCGACGAGCAGACCGGCAATCAGACCGTCACCATCCGGCTGTCCGCAAACGGTAAGGTTCTGGTGTTGGCCGATGGCGCGGTAAGGGTGATGGCCGGTGCCGATGATCCGTTGACGGCGCTGTGGATTCTTGAGCCGCAAGGCGGCACCACCTATCGGCTGCAATCGGCGGCTGACCGGACCGTTTACTTGCGGGGCACCGATGGTGCCGTCGATGTGGCACCGGCCGATCAAGCGGGAACGGCTGCAACTTGGTCCCTGATCCCGCTGGCCCAAGTGGCGGCGCAAACCGCCCCGCAACTTGAACCCTCGCTAGAAGATGCCCCGGCCCAAGCGGCCACCCTTGCTGACACGGAACCCCAGCAGGCCGATACGTTGCCAGCAGCTGAAGAACAGCCGGTCAAGAAGCTCAAAGCTGCCAAAGCCGCCGCAGTCGAGACTACCGAAACTCCGGCGCCGCTCGACGAGCTGCCCGCCGCGCCAGACGCCAGCGCCGCCTTGCCAGAGCCGTTGCCTGTGCCAACCGCGCCCGAAGCTGAAGCGATTTTGGCCGAACTGCCCGCCGCGACGGCTGAATTGCCTGCCGCAGCTGGTGCCGAGCTTCCGGTAGCGGCTGCCGGGGCGGACTTGCTGCCTGCGCCCGACGCACCAGCCCCGCAACCGGTTGACGGTGCCATGCAAACACCCGCTCAAACGGCGGAACTGCCGGCGGCAACTGCTTCGCTGCCAGCAGCTGAACTCCCGCTACCCGCAGCCAGTGGCGAATTACTGCCTGCGCCCGACGCGCCAGCCCTGCAACCGGCTGACGGGGCCGTGCAAACACCCGCTCAGACGGCGGAACTGCCGGCGGCAACTGCTCTGCTCCCAACAACGGCCCCCGCCAGTGCCGGGCAGACGCAAGGCGCCGCAGTTCCACCTGGTCACGTCATGCTGGCCGTCGAGAATGTGTCGGCGGCGCCCCTCGACCTTTTCGTTGAACCGGAAGGCGGCGGCGATCCGGAATTCATCATGTCCATCGACTCTGGCTTCGTTGCCCTGCAGGCGACGCCGATTGGCCGGACCTGGCGCTTCGCACAGAATGACGTCTGGCTGGGCGGCTTTGTCCCGTCGGCGCAACCAAAGCAGCGCTTCACCTTTGATGGCCGCAAGCCATAACGATCCGTCGACAGGAGAACAGGGCAATGTTGACGTGGCACCACTGCGTGTCTGCCGTCCTGGGCGCAGGCCTGCTGATGGGGTTGGGCTGCGCTGATCAGGCGAATGCCGGGAGCTCCAACACGATTATCAAGAACCTTCCGGCCGACCTGAACACCGCTCTCAAAAATGCTGACGATGCCGCGGCGAGCAAGGCCAAGCTCAGCATCGAGCCGCTTGCGGCGCCCAAACTGCAGCCGAATCTGCCATCGCCCGCCCTGCCGGGCCCTAGTCCTGGTTATAGTCCTGGAATTGGTCAAACCATCGCCGCGCCGCCTGTGCCCCCGCGCACCGATATCCCACGCATTCGCGATCCTGCGCTTAACGGGCAGTTCGGCGGAACGTTACCGTTACCGAAGATCAAGGTCGATGACGCCATCGCTCTTCCCAATCCCGGCACCATGCCAATCGTGCGCAGCGATCTGCATGTTCCCAACGGTTCCGCACTCAAACGCGATATCGGTGAACCACAATCCGTGCCGGCGCCCGACGACGGCTATACCAGCGCGAAGACGAATCGCGACGGAATAGGCAAACGCACATTCGTCGAGGGCGTCCCAAAACCAGGACAGTCGCGCGACGACATCTACGGACGTTTTCTCTTC
>JANNSA010000245.1:0-1833 GCA_031402115.1 Hyphomicrobiaceae bacterium
CGTGTCCATGGCCCGGAACAGCTCTTTGATAACCTCGTGCGTGGTGTTCGACTGGCTATCCGTGAACTGTGCCAGCGCCGCCGAAAACAGGTTGTCGCCAATGAAGATGCCGGTGTCCTCGGCGAACAGGCAGAAGATCAGCCGCGCCATGAACTGGTTGAGGTCCGGCCGGCGCTTCTCGGTCGTCCACTCCGGATTGTCCTTCATCAGCTCGACGTAGAGCTTGTTCAGAATACCCGTTGCGCGCACGTCGATGGGGTTGTTCTTGATCTCCTTGACGGTGGAAATGCCGGCGAGCGGGAAGAAGAAGCCAACATTGCGGCCCAGCGCATCAAAGGGGAACGACCGATAATCTGGCGTGGCCAACTCCTCGGCTTCGACCGTCTCGCCATCGGTGACGACCACGAACTTGCACTTGCTCTTGGCCGTGCGCGGGCTCGCCTTCAGGCTGGCGAACGTCTCGCTCACCATGCCCGGTGCCGCGACGGCGATGTGAACCTTGTTTTTCTGCAGGTAGGCGCCGGGCACGTCCGAGGCATTCGAGTTGCCCGCGCGCAGCCGCTTCAGCGTCGTGTCAGAGGCATCAAGCGCCTTGAGGAACGCGAACGGGAACTCGCCGGCATCGAAGGGCTCGGCGGCCAATTCCGCCACCGCGTCGGCGATCTCAACGGCGTTCATCGAGCGGCCGCCCCCTGTGCTGCAGAATCATCGTCATCCAGTCCGGCACCAGCTCATGCAAACAGCCAAGCCTCGCCCTCGATGCACCACCGCACCGCACGCGCAAACCAGGGCGCGGTCACCCTAGTGTCGCCCATGCAAGAGTCGCAAGCCGCGCGATGCCACCGCCTGACTGCTATGGGGTGCCAGCGCTCGGAATGGAACCGCTGCGAAAACTGTTCCTTGCAGCCCGTGCAACAGGTGCGCGACGTGCGCTTCACCTGTGACTTGCGGGTGCGCGACCGCACCGGTCGCAGTGTCCAAAAGACGACGCTCTACGCACTTCCCAGGGTTTGTGAAGTTTCCGTTCCCGAGGAACGCGGTGTTTCCGCCGCAAAACCAGCATTCGCGGCCTGACGGCGGCCAAATACCACCACACCCCCCTAGGCAATTTTCCGGCGCGCGGCACGAATTGCGGCCGTGCAGCCCCCGGCGCCGGGCAAAAGCGTGTACGGTCCCTTGGTTTTCCATCCCGGTTGTCAGTGCAAGCGTAACGGGAAACACTCCATGCAACTTGCCGAATGAAGGCGACCGGCGACGCCCACACCCACGCCGAAACCGAGATGGCCGTCGCCATCGTCATGGCGTCCCATGCGGAAGTCACCCTCAGCCTCAGCCGCAGCCGGCCGGAGTCCGACCGCGATGCGCTGGCGCTGGCCGTGGTGGCGCACAAGCACGCGCACCTGGTTGATCCCAGCACCGAACCCGACTGGCTGGCGTGGCAGGACACCATGGTCGTGCGCCGGGCGCTTCGAACCCTGGTGCTCTACCTGGAAAGCCGCTGCGGCGTGTCCCCCGAGACCATGGGCCTGGAGTTCCGAGGGCGGGAAGTGTCGCAGGAAGTCTCATCCAAGCACGCTTCAGGTGTGCCACTGGTGTGCCACCAGTAGAATTTGTCTACGGAGGATATTCTTCTAGGTGGTTGATTTCATTGGTGCCAGCTACCAGATTTGAGCCGATGACCCCCTGATTACAATCAGGTGCTCTACCAACTGAGCTAAGCCGGCGTTTGGGCTGTGCGCCTGCGCGGCGAGCGCGGCGTGGTCGGCACTGGCGGTTTGATCGTGCACCCGGGGTCACTCCTACGCGTCAATCACGCCGCGTCTTGGATGTGCG
>JANNSA010000246.1:0-10549 GCA_031402115.1 Hyphomicrobiaceae bacterium
GCACTGGCCAATCGCCACCGGCAGTCTAGGTACGCTGGGTGAGCAGGGCATAGCGACGCGGCGATAAACCATAGGTCCAGGCTACGGCCTCGGTTGGCGTTTGCAAATCCGGCGGCACTTGCAGGAAATAGTGCCGGCGCCGGCCATCGGGCTCTGGCGTACCGTTTTCCACTTCCACCGCCGCCCAGACATCGCTGTTCCACCAAGTCGTGCGCCACAGCACGCCCGAGCTGTCCTCGGCAACGCGTCGGGCGCCCGATGCCTGGATGTAGCGTTCTGGCGTCATCACATCGATTAGCACCCGGCGCAATTGCGCGCTGCCCTCGCGATTGATGGCTTGCACCGTGATCAGGTCTGGCCGTTCGATGATCCAGGCGGGTACCGCGAGGCCCTTCCAGAAATGGCATTTGGTGCCGTCGGCATAAGCCAGTGCCGGGCCATCGGCAGAATGCAGGCGGCCCGTGGCATCAGTGACAAAGCGCTGGTGCCGCTCTGCAGCCCAGCAGACATCGGCATGCGGGGCGCACCAGCCAACAGCCTGGGCAAGGGCGATGAGACCGCTGGCGGCTTCGGTTTCGGCGATGAGGCCCAATGACGCGCGATAGTGGTCGAGCACCGCCAGCCCCGAGAAGCGTTCGCCTGGCGCCATGGTGTCGGCCAGGAAATAGCCGATCTGCCGCTGCGAGCGGAACCGCAGGCGGCCAGTCAGCGCGCGCAGCCAGGCGACGGGATTTGGCAGCACTGCGGCGACGGCTTGCTGCACCGCTTCGCTGACGCTGAGATCGGTTGAGCGCGTCTCGGCGTCAAACGAGATCGCGGATTCGATTGGAATGCGCCGGGCCAACGGCACCGCGCCGCGAACCGCGTCCATCGCCTTAGCGAAGGCGGCGTCGACGATGGCCGTCCGGCAATTGGCACCGGGCCAGCGGGCCGTCAGACGTTGCCGTTGCAGGTCAACCGGGCCATCGCTCCAAACAATCGCCGTCGGTGCCTTGCGACCGGCGCAGCGATAGGCGTGCTCAATCGCTGCCTCGCCGGCCGCGCGATCGACGGGGGCGCAGCTGGTGCGAAGGTTCAGCCACCGCTCGCGCGTCGCACGGGGGCTTTCGCCGCCCGCGCCGCCAATGCCCTGTTGCGGGCCCACAAGTGCCACGGGCGCTAGTCCCGCACCAACCGCACATCCTTCGGCTCCAGCTCGCGCTGCCGGCGGACGCGCCAAGTGCCCTCGCTCAGGTGAATCGGATCATGCTCTTCGTGCACCACCCGGGCGCCGCCGTCGCCGGCGACCTTGACATGGCCAATGTATAAGCCATCCGGAATGTCCCGCGCCAGGCTGTCGTCGCGAAACGCCGTCACGGCATCCCGAATCGCATGGCTGTGCCCCGTCAACTCGCCCTCGGCGAGCACCGTTACACCGTCCGGGCCGGCAGGCAGGGCAGCGCCATGCGGCACCACCACGTCCTCAACCCGCTCGATCAAGAGGTCGCCCTGGGCATAAATCCGTTCCATCTTGGGTACTCCTCGACTGGTTGGTCGGCAGACAACGGTCCCATCAGCGGGGTGCCGTTTCGGAGAGCCAGCGTGTTCCGGCAGCCTATGCTGCCCGGACGGCCGGCAAGCGGGTCAATGCGGCGCGCATCATCTCAACCGCAAGACTCAATGCAGAACTCATGGCGTATGTTCCCATCAGACTGACAAACAGGCCCGACAGCAGGAACAAGCCGGTTCGACCGGGTGGCTGGGGCGCTCGAGCCGGCCATGCATGATGGGCCGGGGGCGCTGGTCGCCAGTCGTCAGGCAATGGTGCTGCCGGACAGGATTGAACTGTCGACCTCTCCCTTACCAAGGGAGTGCTCTACCACTGAGCTACGGCAGCATCAGCCGGTGCGCGATGACCGCGACGCCGATGCTTCATTAACCTGCCACAGCGCGTTGGCGACCGCAAGTGCAAGTGGCAGGAACTCAAAGCTGTGCGGATCGCAAAACTGTCTCAAAACTGGTGCTTGTCGTGATTGGACAGGGTGAATTCGATCTGTCACATATTGGTGTGTCGCATCCTGCGATTACGGAGGTTTGCATGGCTCAAGCAGTTCAGGTGGACGACCTCTCCGCACAACATCAGCGCCTGGATCGGATGATCCGGGAAGAGATGTCCAAGCCCTCTGGCGATGATCTGAAAATCGCCGAGATGAAGCGGCAGAAGCTGAAACTGAAGGACGAACTGACCAAATCTGACGGCAACCGACGTCACTAGGACCGACCGGACGAGCATTGATCCCGCCGGGCAATAACAATTCCGTCTGGGCGTCGTGGTGAGGGCTGCGGCGCCCGAATTTGTCTTGGTGGCGATGGTTTGCCAGATCAGCCGGACTGTTCAGTCGAGCGCCTTCCGGGTTTAGAGCCCTTCCGCGCGACGCTGGGCGGTCAGCGGCTTGGCGCGGTCGCCGAGTTTGGCGAGTGTTGCGGTGGTGTCATCGAGGACACGCCAAACCGGGGTGATATCCTTGGCTGGAATGCCAAGCGCTAACTGCTCTGCCGCGACCTCGGCGACCACGCGCAAGTGAAAGCCGCTCGTGACGGGACACGTGACATCGGCCCCCGCGGCCTTGGCGAGCGCCGCCCGCAATTCAGGGACAGTCAGGCTTTGCCCCGCCGGGACTGTCCGGATGTATTCATCAAACTGCAGAGCCGTCGGGATCAACATCATCTCGCCAGCGCGCATGCCGGCAATGTTGCGCGGGCAGACTTTCAGCTTGGCCACGTCGCCCCTGTGCAGCTTGTCATGCCACGATTTAAGCGGACGGGCTGAAGCTGACGCGGCTGCTGGTGCTCGGCGCGGCTGGGTGGTGGTCGGCATGGTTTGCTCCCGGGAGTGAGCTGAGTTTGGCTGCTATAGGATAGCTTTGTATCAAGAGCCCTTGACCAGTCTTGCGAACCTAGTTCAGCGTCGCGTGATGGTGAAGTAAGACAGACCCGAAGCTATGTTCCGTCGGCAACAGGGAGAATGCGCATGCGGTCACTCCTCAAGTGGCTGGCTTATACTATAGCGGCGATCGCACTCGTCATCGTTGCTGGCTCGTACCTGTTGCCGAGCGCGGCGCGGGTCAGCCGCACGGTGGAGATCACGGCGCCACCCGATAAGGTGTTTGCCATTGTCGCCTCGATCCGGCGCTTTCAGGAATACTCGCCGTGGGCCGAGCTTGATCCAAACGCCAAGTACACCTTCGCCGGACCTGAAACCGGGGTCGGCCAGAAGTTGAGCTGGACTTCCGCCAAGGACGATGTTGGCAACGGCGCAATGACCATTACGGAGCTCGTAGCGGCCAAGCGCGTCGGCATCGATCTTGACTTTGGCGACATGGGCAAGGCGGCGTCTGACTGGGATTTCCAGCCCACTGCCACCGGCAGCAAGGTGACCTGGGGCTTCACAAGTCCACCGCACAAAGGCGTTGTCATGCCGTGGATGGGCCTGATGTTCGACAGCTGGATCGGCCCGGACTACGAGAAAGGCCTCGGCAGGCTGAAGGCGTTGGCCGAGAAGGTATAATGCGCGTTCTGGTTGTCGGCGGCTATGGGGTGTTTGGCGGCCGGCTGGTACGGCTGCTCAAGCACGAGGCGCGCCTGACGCTGATCGTCGCGGGCCGTTCGCACGCCAAGGCAGCGGCCTTCGCACAGACAGTGAGCGGCGCCGCAGCAACGCTGGTAGCAGTGGAATTTGACCGCGCGGCAGACCTGGATCGGCAACTCAGCGCCCTGCAGCCAGACCTTGTTGTCGATGCGGCAGGGCCGTTTCAGACCTATGGCAGCGACGATGGGAATGACGGCTATGCCCTGGTCGCGGCGGCGCTGCGGCATAGCATCCCCTATATCGACATCGCCGACGGCACGGACTTCGTGCTGGGCATCGCACGGTTTGACGCCGAGGCGCGAGCTAAAGGCCTGTTCGCGCTGTCGGGTGTCAGCAGCTTTCCGGCATTAACCGGGGCGGCGATGCGGCGGCTGGCCGAAGGGCTGGCCCATGTCGACACCATCACCACCGGCATCGCGCCATCGCCACGGGCGGGGGTTGGGCTGAATGTCATCCGTGCCATCGCCAGCTATGCCGGGCAACCCGTGCAGTTGACCCGTGCTGGCCGCCTTGTGCTGGCCTTTGGCTTGACGGAATCGCGACGACTGACCATCGGGCCGCCAGGGCTGCTGCCCCTGCATTCTATCCACTTCTCCTTAGTTGACGTGCCGGATCTGCAGCTTCTGCCTGCGGCGTGGCCTGGCTTGCGATCAATCTGGACTGGCGCTGGCACCGTGCCCGAGAGCCTGCACCGGTTGCTCAACGGTCTGGCCTGGGCCGTGCGCTGGCGCCTGCTGCCTGCACTGACGCCGCTGGCACCGCTGTTCCATCGCGTGCTTAACCGGCTGAACTGGGGCGAGCATCGCGGCGGGCTCGTGGTTGCGATCTCCGGCACGGCGGCAGATGGCCAACCAGTCGACCGTTCCTGGCACCTGATCGCCGAGGGCGACGACGGGCCGATGATCCCGGCCATGGGCGTCGCGGCGCTGATTGCCAAGATGCTTGCGGGTGAGCAGCCAGCGGCGGGCGCGCGAACTGGGCTGGACGTTCTGCAACTGGCCGACTTCGAACCCTTGTTTGCGCGCCATGCCATCCAAACGGGCCTCCGGGGTATGACGCCGGCGCCTGCTGATGCGCCGCTCTACCAACGTGTGCTCGACAGTGCCTGGGATCGGCTGCCGGCGCCCGTGCGCGCGATGCATGACTGGCGTGGCACGCGACAAGTGGCTGGCCGGGCCCGCGTCGAGGTTGGCGGCGGCATGCTGGCTGGGCTGCTGCGCTGGTTGATCGGCTTCCCGGCCGGGCAGTCCGATGTGCCGGTGATGGTGCACTTTACGGAACACGCCGGCATCGAAACCTGGCAGCGTGATTTTGCCGGACAGCGTTTTGTCAGTTATCAGAGCGCGGGAACGGGCAGGTTCGAGCGCCTGATCGTGGAGCGCTTTGGCCCGTTCCGCTTTGGTCTCGCGGTGGTTGCCGACGCTGACAGCTTGCGACTGATCGTACGCCGCTGGAGCTGCCTGGGACTTGTGCTGCCGCTGTGGCTGGCGCCGACCAGCGCCGCCACAGAAACCGCCGATAATGACCGCTTCAACTTCAATGTCGCCATCAGTCATGCATGGGTTGGCCTGATTGTCCGATACGCAGGCTGGCTAGTGCCCTCCGACTGACGGATGCAAGGGCGGCCGTTGCAACCAGGGCTATGGCTTGGCCTGAAAGCCGGATATGCAGGCGGCCACGGGGTGATCGCGCCGCTGTTGCAGTGCGGGCCAGTCCATGTCGCTGTGTAAGGGTTTGTGAGAATGCGCGGATTGCGTCTTGGACTGCTGGCCGGGGTGGTGCTGTTAAGCGGGGTGCTGGGGCCGGCCGCCCTGGCGCAGGACGCCAGTGCCGTGCCGCAAACCGCCATGCAGATGCAGCTGACCTTTGCGCCGCTGGTCAAGCAGGTGTCGCCGGCGGTGGTCAATGTCTATGTCACGCGCCGCGTCAAGCGGCCGAACTCGCCATTCAACGAAGCCTTTCGCGAGTTCTTCGGCCGCTCTAACAACGGCCCGAGCGAGCGGTTGGAAAACTCGCTCGGATCCGGCGTGCTGGTCAGCGCCGACGGCCTGATCGTCACCAACAACCACGTCATCACCGGCTCCGGCGACGATTCTGAAATCCGCGTCGCGCTGACCGACAAGCGCGAGTTCGATGCCAAGCTGATCCTGCGCGACCGGCAGGCTGACTTAGCTGTGCTCAGGATCGTTTCACCCGACACGACGTTTCCATACCTGGAGTTCCACGACAGCGACGATATCGAAGTCGGCGACCTGGTGCTGGCGATCGGCAACCCGTTCGGCGTCGGCCAGTCCGTCACCAGTGGCATAGTTTCGGCGCTGGCGCGCACCGCCGTCGCCAAGGCCGATGCGCAATACTTCATCCAGACCGACGCCGCCATCAATCCGGGCAATTCCGGCGGTGCCCTGGTCAACATGAAGGGCCGGCTGGTTGGTATCAATACGATGATCTTCTCGCGCTCCGGCGGCTCGATCGGCATCGGCTTTGCGATCCCCGCCAATCTCGTTAAGCCGTTCGTTGACAGCGCTATCTCGGGCCGCGAAATCAAGCGGCCTTGGTTCGGCGCCAAGTTGATGCCAGTGACGCGCGATATCGCCCAGGCGCTCGGCATGATCAAGGTAGAAGGCGCGCTGGTCGCCGATGTCTATCCCGACGGACCGGCGGCGCGAGCGGGCTTGCAGCCCCAGGATGTGGTGGTCAGCCTCGATGGCCGCGATATCGAGGACCCCCGCGCCCTGACCTATCGGTTGAACACCAAGGAGATCGGTGGTTCCACCCGCGTCTAGCTGGTGCGGGACGGCCAGCCGATGGAACTCGACCTGGAACTGGCTGAGGCGCCGAGCCTGAAATCAGCAGCGCAAGTGCAGCTTAGTGGCCCCAATCCGCTTGATGGCACGCGCGTGCTGGAGGTATCATCGACGCTCGCCGATGAACTGGGACTCGGCGATCTCGCTGGCGTCGTCGTCGCCGCCGTGCCGAACGGGTCCATTGCGCAAGGCCTCGGCATTCGGCCGGGCGATGTGCTGTTGCGCGTCAACGGCACCCGCATCGCCGATATTGGCGGCCTGCAGACTGCCATTCAGCGGCCGCGCCAGCTGTGGAACATGGATATCCGTCGCGGCAGTCAGATTTATCGTCTGGCGGTGCGCGGCTGACCGGTTGTTTCAACCGCGCCAGACAATTGGGAACCAGTCGTCGGGCAACGGATCCCCGTGTTCTGCCACCACGCCAAGTTCGGGGAATGGCGGCGAGACGGCGTGCGGCCGCGTGGCGTAGCGCGCGTCGTCGCCGACGAAGCGGAAGCTGACGACGCGGCGACGGCTGCCTGAATTGTTCGGCGGGGCGTTGTGCAAGGTGCGGAAGTGGAAGGCGATGGCGTCGCCTGGCTGCATCGCCCAGAAGCGCAGGTTGGCGGCTTCGGCGACTTCATCGACGCCATTGAACGGGGTGTAATGGCCAGTGTCGCCTTCCAGCGCCTCGCCAGTTTTGAAGCGGCGCGGCAGGTACAGTCTGCCATCGGCGTGACTGCCGGCCAGGAAGCGCGGACAAACCGGCTCGGCGACCGGATCAAGCGGCACCCACAGGCTGACCGATTGCTCGGCGTCGACGGCGTAATAGGGCTGGTCCTGATGCCAGGGCGTGGCCGTGCCGTTGCCGGGTTCCTTGACCAGCACGTGCTCGTGGAACAGCCGCGCCGCTGTACCGCCCATCAGCGCGCCCGCGACCGCCCCGAGCGGTCCCTTGTCAGCGGCGTCACGGAACACGTTGATGCGTTGCCAGTTGACGTAGTCGCCAAAATAGGCGGACCCGGCATCGGCGTGGTTCTTGCCATGCGGGCCGGGCGATCGCAGGTTCTCCTCGACGCCGTCGGCTATCCGCGCCACCCACTCAGCCGGCAGGACGCCCCGCAAGCAAGCGACGCCTTCCTCGCGGAATGTGGTGATGTTGGCGGGGCTGACGGCCAAAAGTGTCATCACAGGGTCTCCTTGCCGTGTCGCAATCAAGCTGGTGGTACTGTGCGGAAATGCACGGCGCGATCAACAAGATCAGTCATATGGTCGGCGGCCCGGATCGTCAGGGGATGCTGGGTAAAGCCTGGCCTGGGTGAGATGTAGCCTGCCATGTCACGGGCGATCTGGAGCTGCCGGTCCGGGCTTTCTGACAACACGGCGATCAATAGATTTTCCAGAGCGATAACGCGAATTCGCAGTTGGACCAGCTCGGCATGCGTCATGCCGGGAACATCCGCGAGCGTTTCGTGCAAATCCGAAGCAATAGCGCCGCCTTCGTTGTCCCACCTCGACAGAGCGCGACGGCCTAGTTCCGAACGGTCTATCGGCGTTGCGGGATCAGGCATCGCGATGTCTCCAAGTCAACACAGGGTCGCCGGTTATTGGTATCCGGCACCCCGCAAACGGCAGCGGTATCACAACGCACTAACGCCGCCATAGGCGAACGGTTCGGGCGTCCGCACCAGCCGGTTGCGCAAAGGGCGGCCGAACTCAGCCATCTCGATCTCGAAGATGTCGCCGGCCTCGGTGTGGAAGCCATCGGCGAAGCTCAGCGTCGCCGTGCCGAAATAGTGCACGTGCACATCGCCCGGACGCCGGAACAGCGCGTACTTGAAATGGTGGTACTCAAGATTGGCGATGGCGTGGGACATGTTGGCTTCGCCGGTGATGAACGGTTTGCGCCAAGCAACCTGTCCATCCCGGACGATACGGCTCTCGCCCTGCAGGTCCGCTGGGGCATCGCCGACCAGCAGCTCTGGACCGATCGCTGATTGCCTGAGCTTGGAGTGCGCCAGCAGCAGATAGTTCTGCCGCTCCAGCACGTGATCCGAGAACTCATTGGCAAGCGCAAAACCAATCCGGTACGGCCGGCCATCGGGCGCCACCACATAGAGCCCAGCCAGCTCGGGCTCCTCGCCACCATCCAGGGCGAATTCCGGCATGCTGAGATCGCCTCCAGGCGCGACCAGCATCGAGCCATCGCCCTTGTAGAACCATTCCGGCTGCACGCCAGCGCCAGGACCCACGGGCTTGCCACCTTCCAGGCCCGCCTTGAACATGCGGATCGAGTCCGTGTCGGCGGTGGCGGTATCCGACAGCTTCTTGTGCATGGCGTCCCGCGCCGCAGCGCCACCCAGATGCGTCAGGCCGGTGCCGGTTACCAGGCAATGGGCTGCGTCTGCATGGTCGATCGGCGGCAGCAACCGCAGTCCGGCAATCGCAGCCGCATAGCTTGCGGTTCCCGCTGATCCACGGAACTTGATCTCGGCCGCCAGGCTGCGCCCGTTGGCGATCGCCGCAAGCGCCAGATCGCGTGTGCTCCCAGTCTTGGCAACAATGTCCAGGTTGTCACCCGCCACTACGCCGACATGCCGGCTGCCCGATTTCTCCGCGAACTGAACTAACCGCATGACGGCAACGCTCCCGATGAAGACTGTTCAATGAAGTGAGTTCGCGCCTAGGCCAACAAAGCGCGCAGGGACGAGGCAACGGCGTGACCAAGCTTGCGGTGTTCGGACACATCGAGATGCAAGCCGTCATAGCCACTGCTGACAATCACCGAGCCGGCGTCCAAGTAGGTAGCATTGTATTCGTTGGCAACCCGGCGATACTCAGCTGCAAACTTCAATGACTTTTCAAAGCCACCGTGCAGCATCTCGGCATATTCGGGGAACTGCCCGGAGTGCTGCAGGATTGGCGGAGGACAGACCAACAGGACTTCTGGCGCCGTTTCGCCGGGACCGCATTCCGAGATATCGACCAGATCAATCAGCCGGCCTGCGCTGTCGGCAATTTCGCCGGCGCCAACATTGAATCGGGCCTTCAGGTCGTTGCTGCCGAGCATGATAACGACGGCGTCGAGCGGCCGGTGGCTCTTGAGGCACGGCATCAGATAGGTGCTGCCGTCCAGCCAGCGGCCCTCCACGGCGTCGGCGTGCACGGTGGTGCGGCCATTCAGGCCTTCTTCGATCACTGTCCAGCTCAACCCAAGTTCCGCCGCTAGCACGCCCGTCCAACGCTCAGTTGGTCCGTAGCGGTTGTCGGGCCGTGGCTCGGTCGCCCAGCCCCAGGTGTTTGAATCGCCGTAGCAAAGCACGCGTTTCATAGCCACCCACTCCGCGTCAGTACCCAACCCATCCAACGATCACTTTCGCCGTATACGGCGCGATGCAGGCAGCACCGGCCCGGTGTACATGCTGGCGATGATGGCATCAGTTCCAGCCAACAATATGCGCACCGCACGGCGGGCGGCATCGGGTTTGCGCTTTTCGATCGCCGTGAGAATGGCGGCGTGCTGAGGCAGCGTGCCCTTGGGGTCTTGAGCCCGGAATGTGTAGGCGAACAGATTGCGCAGCATGATCTGGATGACGCGGCCAAACGGCACCAACAGGGCGTTGCCGGATGCGTCGAGGATGGCGCGATGAAAGGCGACGTCGGCGGCGTTCCAGCTGGCTTCGTCGGTGGCTGCAACCATGCCGTCATAAGCCGCGTGGATCAGGTCCAGCAATTCCGGCGTTCGCGCCGTGGCTGCCAAGGCCGCCGCCTCGGGCTCAATCATGAAGCGCAGTTGCTGGACGTCGGCCGCGAACGCCTCGAACGGCACCGTTGCCATGTACCAGTCGAGCACGTCGGGATCGAGCAAGTTCCAGGAACTTCGCGGCTCAACGCGCGAGCCGATCTTCGGGCGTGACACCACCATGCCCTTGGCGGTCAGCATCTTCACCGCCTCACGCACGGCAGTGCGGCTGACCTGATACGAGGTACCGCACTCGCTCTCGTTGGGCAGCAGCGAACCCGGCTGGAACTCGCCGCCGAGAATGCGCGCGCCCAGGTCATGGGCGACGTGACGATACAGCCTGGTCGCCGACTGCGCGTCAGGTAACGGAATGGCGGTACGCGTTGTTCGACC
>JANNSA010000247.1:0-3898 GCA_031402115.1 Hyphomicrobiaceae bacterium
GGTCCGCACCCCCTAACTGGGGGCCGTGAGCTTCTCAGACGATGAAATCGAGCGCTACTTGCATAAGGAACAGCCCTACCATTGTGCTGGTAGTGCTAAATCGGAAGGTTTAGGGATTGCGCTGATTCAGTCCATTCAAGGAGACGACCCCAATGCCTTGATTGGCCTACCTTTGATTGTGTTGATTGATATGCTTAAAAAACAAGGTGTTAATATTATATAGTCGGCAATCCATTAAATTTCTTGTTGCGACTAACTCCCCTATCTGGTATTAAAGCGCGCTTGAAAAAATCAGCTTCCCGTGGAGATATACGCAATGCCAGCACAAACGAACAAGACATCTGCCCCTTATAAGATAAAAAAGGGCGAGGCTTACATGAGCGCCAAACAACTTGAACACTTTCGAGACGTTCTGAATGGGATAAAACTTAGCCTGAGCCAAGACATCGACCGTACCGTGCATACTATGCAGGATGAAGCGACCGTGTTTGCCGATCCAAATGATCGCGCCAGCCAAGAATCGGACATGAGCTTGGAATTGCGCAACCGCGATCGTGAACGCAAACTCATCAAAAATATCGACAAGATGTTGGCACGTATCGAGGCTGGGGATTACGGTTTCTGTGATAAGTGCGGCGTTGAAATCGGCTTGAACCGTCTCGAGGCACGACCCACAGCCACCCTATGTATCGATTGCAAAACTTTGGATGAGATCAGAGAGCGTCAAGTAGCAAAATAATCAGATTTCGCTGATCAAGTATAGAAAAGGGCACCTGGAGCAGGTGCCCTTTTCACTTACTGCGTCTCGAAGGATCTACAGAGCTGTCTCGTCTGTCTCTCCTGTGCGGATGCGGATGACTTGTTCGACACTGGAGACGAATATCTTGCCATCACCGATCTTGCCGGTGTGAGCAGCTTTGATGATCGACTCAACAGCGGAATCCAGCATGGCCGCACTGACCACGATCTCGACCTTGATCTTCGGCAGGAAATCCACGACGTATTCTGCACCGCGATACAGCTCGGTATGACCTTTTTGTCTGCCGAAGCCTTTGACCTCGGTCACAGTCAGGCCGCTGACGCCCAATTCGGATAAGGCCTCGCGAACTTCGTCAAGTTTGAATGGTTTGATGATAGCTTCGATCTTCTTCATGGTGACTTCCCTTTTGGACGTTTGAGGCAAGTATAGCCGAATCGGAATTCGGCGGGCATCCCTATCCGTTCTTTGTTGTGCAGGTCCCCCCGCTGCATTCACCATATAGCATCAGAGCGTGATCGCTCAGGGTGAAACCAAGTTTCTCGGCGATCTCGCGCTGCCGGTCTTCGATGACCTTGTCGTAGAACTCTTCCACACGGCCGCAGCGCACGCAGACGATGTGGTCGTGGTGTGGACCGCGTTCCAGCTCGAACACGGTCTGCCCGCCTTCGAACTGGTGCCGCGTAATCAGCCCCGCTGCCTCGAACTGGGCTAGGGCACGATAGACGGTGGCCAGCCCGACCACCTCCCCGCCCGAGCTCAACTGCCGATAGATTGCTTCGGCGGTCATGTGTTTCTCGGTGGATTTTTCCAGCAGGCTCAATATCTTGAGGCGCGGCGTGGTCACTTTGAGGCCGACATTGCGCAGTTCTTCGCTTTCCATCTGTTCCACCTATTGGTCTTACTCTGTGGTTGCAACTTTAACAAAATTTCTTGCGTATGAGAATCATTATCATTTATGATGAGAGTCATTCTCATTTACTGACACCTATCATCGGTCCGCAATGAGTAATAGGTTGATCAATATCAATCAGTTAAATAGGAGATATTCATATGCGACACCGTTCCAACCGCCTAGCTCTTACCGCCACGGCTCTGGCCTTGATGGGTATCCTGAGCCCCCCCGCCGCAGCCGAAACAAATGCCGATGACCGCCTCAAGGCACTGGAACAGCGCCTGAATACGCTAGAAAGCGAGAACCGCGCACTGAAAGACCAAGTCAAGCAGACCGAACAGAAGGTCGAAGCCACTGGCTCGCAGTTAGACAGGATTGCAAGCCAGGGCGAATCAAGCAACACAGCCACCTCGCTCGGCGGTTACGGCGAGTTGCATCTCAACAAGCTGAAGAATCGCAAAGCGGGCGGCACCAACAAGGACGAGCTGGATTTGCACCGCTTCGTGCTGTTCATGGGCCACCAATTCGACGAGTCGACACGCTTCTTTTCCGAGCTGGAAGTCGAGCATGGTGTAACCAAAGACACTGCCGCGGGCAGTTCGGGCGTGGTCGCGGTGGAGCAAATGTATCTGGATTTCAGCGTGAGCGATGCAATGTCGGTGAAAGCGGGCCTGATGGTCATACCGGTCGGCATCATCAGCGAGACGCATGAACCACCCACCTTCTACGGTGTGGAACGCAACCCGGTGGAGACCAACATCATTCCGACGACCTGGCGCGAGGGCGGTGTCACCGTCACGGCGCAGCTGGCAAACAATATCTCGGTCGACGGCATGATCAGCAGCGGACTGGCGGCGACCGCAGCCAAGAACTTCTCGGTGCGCGATGGCCGCCTGAGCGGCGCCAGCGCCAAAGCCAAGGACCCCGCCTACACCGCGCGCCTGAAATGGACAGGTCTCCCCGGCATCGAGCTGGCCACCACACTACAACGACAGACCGATATCACCCAGAGCGTCGAAGCCACTGCAGGTGCAGCGACACTGTATGAGGCGCATGCCGTGATGAACCACGGCAGGTTCGGATTACGCGCGCTGTATGCCGGATGGAGCCTGGACGGCAACGGTCCCAAGGCGATCGGCGCGGACAAGCAGAACGGCTGGTATGTGGAACCTTCGTGGAAATTCACCGAGCAATGGGGCGTGTTCGTGCGCCGCAGCACTTGGGACAACCGCGCGCGCGATGTTGCGGACAGCAGCTACAAGCAGACCGACTTCGGCGTGAACTACTGGCCGCATGCGGATGTGGTGGTGAAGCTGGATTACCAGAACCAGCAGGGACCGGGCGGGCAGGATGAGTTCGACGGCTTTAACCTAGGGCTGGGTTACCAGTTCTGATATGACCTGCCTGCGCACATTGCTGCTGCTCATGCTGGCGCTGCCGGCGTGGGCCTCCGACCAGCAAGCGGAGATTGATCACTTCCTCTCCGAGACACTGGGCAAGCCTCCCGCCGCCGAGATGCTATGGATCGTCGGCGACCTGCAGCCCGCCGTACATACCATCCTCGAGCACGACTACCCAGCCGCGCGTGTGCGTTACTGGCGCGGCGGCACGCATACCGTGTGGGTGCTGGACGAGATCGGCAAGGAGATGCCGATCACTGTCGGCGTCGCGATCAACGACGGCGCAGTGGAACGCGTGAAGGTGTTGGTGTATCGCGAGAGCCGCGGCTGGGAAGTGAGGAGCCCGGCGTTCACCGCGCAGTTCTCCGGCGCGAAGCTGGCTGAAGGACAAAAACTGGATCGCCACATCGACGGAATCTCGGGAGCGACCTTGTCGGTACGCACGCTGATCCGCTTGACGCGGCTCGCCTTGCTGTTCGACCGGCAAGTGAACAAAGGAGCAAAGCCATGAGCGCATGGGGCATGCATCTCGGTCAATCGGCGCGCAGGCAGGTGCTGGCCACCTGCGGTCTCGTCGCGCTGAGCGGTGTGCTGTGGATCGTGATCGGCTGGAATCTAGATCCCGAGGACTACAGCGACCCGCTGCGCGCATGGCGTCACCGCGCGCTGGTGCTACACGGCGTGGCGACTTATGTGCTGCTGTGGATAGTGGGTCGTTTATATGCGTTGCACCAGCAAGGCAATTGGCGCGCGCAGCGCAACCGCGCGAGCGGACTGGCGATGTCGGCGGTGTTGTTGTTGCTCGCGGGCAGCGGGCTGATGCTGTACTACCCGCCGCACGAGGAC
>JANNSA010000248.1:0-1646 GCA_031402115.1 Hyphomicrobiaceae bacterium
GCCAGCCTGGGACTTCGTTTGGTCGGCGGTAAGTCGTGGCAGTAACTAAGGCTTGGGCTCCACTACCTCCGGCCAGATCAACTGAATACCACCTTGGTGCAGGAGCTGATCCCCCTACCTCTTCTTCGCCGCAGCCAGCGCGTCCTCGTACAGCTGTTTCGCCCGAGGCAACGGGATGTCGTAGAGCTGGGCAAGATTCTTCGCGATCGTCCTGGCATCCTTCGTCATCCGCGTCACACCAGTTTGAGTGCTCATGCTCACAAGCGTATCGGCCAGCTGGGCAACACGGTCGTCGTGGGCTTTTGCTCCTGCTTTGGTCAGAAGGTCTCGAACGTGGCGCCCCTTGAGCGGCGTGCCCAGCGCCTCTGCAAACTGGGTGTTGAACTCTGCCGTGTGCACGTTGGGCTTGAAGCCGCGGTCTGCCGCTCGTACCGCCCAGGCCTGGATCTCAGGATTGTTGGCAGCAGCCTTATTCGCCTCACGGTATATCTTGCTGGCCTCGTGCGCCATAACCAACCCGTCATTGCGCTGCCGCTCCAATTCGGCAGCTGACCGCTCAGACTTGAGTCGTTCGAGCCGCTCGGTGCGGGTTTCGGCCAGTGCGTTTGCACGCTCCGTCCGCCGCTGTTCGCGCGCGGCAGTCCGACTGGCGAGGTTCGAAGCCGTCGCCGTTTCTGCATCAGCCGTCGCCTTGGCCGCTGCGTCACGCGAGATGGAGGCTTCCTTCGCTGCGATCTTTGTCCGCGCTCCGGCCTCGAAACGTTCAGCTTCGAGGCCCAGCTTGCGCGCCTCAATTCCTGACCTGGTCGCCGAAATTGTCGCGGCTTCGGATCGTGACAACAGACCCTGATGCGCCAGAGCATCGATCTGCTGCTGGGTTGCCGCCTTGAGCTTTGCCATGTCACCGCTCGCAGCAGCCTCGATGAGCGTCTTGTCCAGCATCGCCTTCAAACGCGATGTCTCGGCTGCCGTTTTGGCCGCCATGATTTCGCTCTGCCCATTGATCGTGTTGACCTTGGCGAGCGCCTCGGACAGCGCCTTGTCACCACCCAGCTTTGTTTCAGCCACGGCGCGCTGGGCCTCGGTCGCCATCTGGTCAATGCGCTTGGCCGCGATCGTCTCTGGCAACTTCAAGCGAAGCGAGTCACGCGCCGCATCGAGGCCGGTCGTCGCTTTCGCCAATTCAGGCGTGGCTGCCGCCCCGTTGATCGCCTTGCGGCCCATTCCCTTGGTGATGGCGTAAGCTGGCCCGCCGAGCGCCATGGTCAGCCCGGCAGTCATCAAGCTGTTGCGCGCGTCATCGCTCAGCATATGGTTGCCCGGCCCCCACTGGGGATCAGCGGCACCGACGCCGAATGTCGCGGCACCGGCGGCGGGAAGGCCGATGGTTGCCATCTTGGCGGCAGGCTCGACCCTCATGAATGGCAGATCGTGGGCGAAAGCAGTCGGGATTTCAGCGAGCGTTGGATTCTCACCGATCGGCCTGGGTCGCGGTGTAGAATTCGGATTCAGCAGTTCATCAAACTCCCCCGGCGCAAACGCTCTCCCCCCATGCTGGCCATATGCACCCTCGACGGCGGCCTTGGCACTCAGCCCTTGCGCGCTATCGAGCCTGCCGAGTCCCAGATCCTCGACGCCCTTGGTCG
>JANNSA010000249.1:0-6014 GCA_031402115.1 Hyphomicrobiaceae bacterium
CCAAGTTCCTCAATGGCCATTCCGACATTACCGGCGGCGTCGTCACTGTCGCCGAGAGGAACGCGCGCTTTGACGATCTGCATTTTGTCCGCAAGCAGCAGGGCGCCGTGCTCGGCAGCTTCGAGGCGTGGTTGCTGGTGCGCGGCATCCGCACGCTGTTCGTGCGCTTCGATCGGCAGTCGGCCAATGCCATGGCCTTGGCGCGGCACTTTGAGGGCCACCCAGCTATCGAGCGCGTCATCTATCCAGGACTGCCCAGCCATCCGCAACACGCCATTGCCGCCCGGCAGATGACGGGCGGTTTCGGCGGTATGCTGTCCATTCTGGTTAAAGGTGGCGCCCCGCGCGCCCGCGCCGTCGCCACCGCCGTCAAGGTCTTCTATCCAGCGACCTCGCTCGGCGGTGTCGAAAGCTTGATCGAGCACCGCAAGTCAGTTGAGGGGCCGGACTCGGTCGTGCCGGATAGCCTGCTACGGCTGTCCATTGGCATCGAGCACGTCGACGACCTGATCGCCGACCTGGAACAGGCGCTGGCCAGTTGATCCCGGCCTTGATAGGCCCCAATAAACGTGGTGAGTACGGTGAGTTTGAAGTCTTCAGGGAGGTATCTCGTGTCAATCCGTTATCGTCTGTTTGGAGTTCTTGCTGGTCTTGCCGGGCTTGCGGCCGTCGCTGTGCCCGCCACCGCCGCCGATATGATCGGCAATTGCGAAATGTCAGGCAAGAAGGGCGCCATGGCCATCGCTGCGCCGGCCAAGGCTGGCCAGTTCACTGTCCAGGTGTCGCTGCCAGCGCCAATCTGGTGGAACGGCGATACGCCCGAGACCATCAAGGACGGCATGGAATATTGCATGGCCGCCGAGATCGCCTGGCGCGCCGGCTACGACAAGATGGAAGTCCGCAATGTCGGCTGGGATCCGCTGGTGTCAGGCCAGACCGCCGAATTCGACATCTCGCTGTCGCAGATCTCCATCACCGACGAGCGCAAGAAGGTTGTTGAATTCTCGGTGCCCTACTTCTCGTCGGACATCGGCGTGCTGTCCAGCACCGCCAAGCCGGTCGATGGTACGTCGATCAAGGAAGCCACCGTTGGCGTGCAACAGGGCACGACGGGCGCGACATTCGCGACGGACACCCTGAAGTTGACCAAGGTGCAGGTCTATCCGGAACAGGGCGACATGTTCACTGCGCTGCGCGCCGGCCAGATCGACGCCGCCATGACCGACACGTCCATCACGCTCGCCGAGGAAGTCCGCGGCGAGGGTAAGATCAAGGTCGTCGGCCAATACAAAACCGGCGAGACCTATGGCGGCCTCTATCAGAAGGGCAACGCCAACAACGCCGCCGTCGACAAGATCATCCAGTCAATGATCGATGACGGCACCATCGCCAAGCTGGCCGGCAAGTACCTCGCCGCTTCCTGGGGCAAGGACCCCGCGACGATCCCGTATTTCGAGAAGTGACGGGATTGGTGGTTATCAAGTCGGCTGAGGATACGAGCGGCGCCGGAGCAATCCGGCGCCGCCTTGCGTCAGGGCCTCGTCAGCGCTTCAAGGGGCGCGGCTTGCTGCCTTTGATCGGAAGCTCATAAAGCGCGCCCGGCAAAGCACTCTCGCTCAGTCTGATCATATTGTCCCAGAATGCGCACAGGCGTTCCAATTGCTTCAGCACCGGCGCTTTTTTCAAAGCAGGCGCCATGAAAAACCCGGTAAGTTGAGAATTCTGAAAGACGCGTCGTTCTGCGGCATTGCGGGTAATCCTGACGTCACCTGAAATGACGATCCAGTGACCCTCTTTGTCGAGTGATCCGATCCATTCGACGTCTGTGATATCTGAGCTGATCTTGTCAGCGAGAGCGACGATTTCATGTTCGTGTGGATCAAACAATCCTTGCATGGCATGCGCCAATCTGAATGATAAGTTGTGATCAAAGAATACCTTCACGATCCCGCAAGTTCGGATTCGAAACTGATTGCATCACGAATCTCAGCCTTTTGAACTCCGTAGAGAAAGGCGACGCGGTCGGCTGATCCTTCGGCAGCAATTGCATATTTTAGAACAGCGGTCGGCACACCACCGCGCATAGTGATCGGTTGCCCAAATGAGCGCGCCGGATCGACGACGATCGAAGATTTGCCGTGATACGGCCGCCACCGCGCGACGATGCCTTGCTCAATGTCCAGGTCTCTAAATGTGCGCGCGATGATGTCGTGGAACACAAACTGACGCTTGCGCATGTCGAGCAAACGCGGTTCCGCGTTACGGGACGTACTTGCATCTTCGGCAGGAACCGGGGGGCCGACATGGGTTGCCGATTGCCAGAAAATGCTCTTGCCGTCCGTCCGAAAGCGCTGTGTGGAAAACGGGTGACGGTCGCCGATTGCATCGCGTGCATCTTGGATACAAGCGCGGACATGGGCAAAACTTACACCAGCACTTAGGAATGCCGCGACAAAGCGCAATTCGATAAGGTCTCGGAAGTTGAGTTCGATGCCGAGTTCGGACGCCGGAAGTTGTGGTGTCCAAAGCGGTGGCACATGGTGCCTTTTGCCCAAGTCATTGCGATATACGGAGCCGCCAAGCCAGCGTCGAATTTTCGACGCTGGCACTCTAAGCAGGCGAGCCGCTTCCGGAACCGTGTAGAACCCTACACCGATATCCGGGCTGGTTGCTGCGCTGTTCGAACCGTCCTGCATGGCCAATCATGTCATGCTTGGCAGCGGAATGCATAGCGGGTGCGTCATAGTGAGTCAGGAGCGGATCGATGACATGGTCTTCCGGCCGTCACTGCCCCAGCCGGGCGAGAAAATCTGGACTAGCCGCGAGTTCCACAAGGCTCGGCAGCACGAGATCAGCGTGCGGGGCGAGATCGGCATAGCTGCTGGTACCGGTGAGCACGCCGACGCGGATGCCGGCGCCGCCATTGCGGCCCATGTCGAGGTCGTGCAGGTTGTCGCCGACGACGCAGACTTCGTGGGCGGCTAGGCCTGTGGCGCGACAGAAGGCTTGCAGCATGCCGGGCCCCGGCTTGTGGCCGCGGCCAGAGTCAGAACCGGCCAGGAACGTGAAATGCTGCAACAGGCCGTGCGGCCCGAGTGAGTTGTGGATGCCGGCCAGCGAGTCGTGCGTCGCCACGCCCATGGTCCGCACACGGGAGCCGAGCATCGTGAGGGTTTGGTGGGCGCCAGGCACGGGCGTGGCCGAACTGGCGCTGTCGTCAAAGATATGCTTGAGCGCTAGGCTGAGCTCGGCGACATCCGTCCCTGGCAGCAGCTCAGCGAACGTCTCGGCAATCTCAGGCGTCGTGCCCGCCGCGATCACCGTGCCTGCGCCCGACCGCGCCAGCGCCTCGTCATAGCCGGCATGCCGCAGCAATCGCCGCGCCAGCGCCTCGTCACGGCCAGCGGCATGCCTCGCCGCCCGCCAGTTGAGCGGCCCCCACGTCGCCTCGAAGTCCAGCAGCGTGCCGTCCTTGTCGAACAGGATGCCGCGAATGGGGGTGAGCGGTATTGTCAAGCGCGCCCTGCCGAGGTTTGAGCGTCCGAAAACTCCGCTGCTCGAATAGTCACGTAGCCCACGTCAATCTCGTACAGCACCTTGATTGTTGGCATTTGATGGGCCCAGGACCCTGGATACACCAGTGTTCGAGCGGTTCCAGTTTCGGAAATCGGCACGCCTACCGTTGGATCACGTGCCAAGACCCACAGCAACGTATCCCAGGCGTCATTCGTTCGTTCCCAACGATCTGATGCGGCTTCCAACGCATCCTCAACCGCCCGATCCTCGCGAACAGTGCGCATTACTTGATGCCGAGCCGTTCAGCCTCACTCCGCGCCCAAGTCATCTCATCCGTATCAGGCGGCCGTATACGCCCGGCAAGATAGGCGTGCGGGGGGAGCACTTCCCCCATGCGGGCTATCCGCCAACCAATGCTGTGCGAAAGCTCACTGATTGAACCGGCCGTGTGATCCTCATCAATATGCCTGATCCAATAATCGACCAGATGCAATTCCTCCCGGCTGAAGCGCAACAGGTCAGGCGGCTCGAGAGCCTGATAGTGCCTGACCACGTGGTCTTGCACCGGCTCGTCGCTTGCCGAAATGAGCCCTTCACGGACAAGCTCGTTGCAAATCTCGACGATATGCAGGGGAACGGGTCCGAACTGCTGCCGGACGTAGCTTTCCCCCGTGATGACCTTGCCGAGCGATTCGAAAGCGCGCGCCTCGGCAAACCACAAAACCTTGTTCAGCTTCGTGGCGCCAAAATCGCGGCTCTCATTTGTTCTCCAGATGACATGGAGCACGAGCTGCTTAAGCTTCTCTCGATCGTATTCCATGACGAATCATTATCAGAATTCGATTGACTCTTCCAGAGTTGCGGCGACGCCAGTGCGAATCGGTCGAACTGAGCGGCTGCCCTGGTCGGCGCTCCCGCTGAGACAGCTGCCGTTGGCATCCCTCACGCCGCGAGTTCAGCTGGCGGCTTCATCGCCCCCGTCATGATCGCAACCGCGTCCGACATGCTGATCTGCTTCGGACTGACGATGGCGTGGCGCTTGCCGAGGCGGTGGATGTGGATGCGGTCGCAGACCTCGAAAACGTGCGGCATGTTGTGGCTGATCAGAATGATCGGCATGCCACGCTTCTTGACGTCGCGGATCAGGTCGAGCACGCGGCGGCTCTCCTTGACACCGAGCGCGGCCGTCGGTTCGTCCATGATGACGACGCGGCTGCCGAACGCGGCGGCGCGCGCCACGGCGACACCCTGGCGCTGGCCGCCCGACAGTGTTTCCACCGGTTGGTCGATGTTCTGAATTGTCATCAGCCCGAGCTCGGACAGCTTGTCGCGTGCGAACTTGTTCATCGCCGAACGGTCCATCATGCGGAACACGCTGCCGAGGATGCCAGGTTTGCGCAGTTCGC
This sequence comes from Hyphomicrobiaceae bacterium, assembly GCA_031402115.1. Taxonomy (GTDB): domain Bacteria; phylum Pseudomonadota; class Alphaproteobacteria; order Rhizobiales; family Hyphomicrobiaceae; genus JANNSA01. The sequence continues at coordinate 4,923 of JANNSA010000249.1, forward strand.
GGCCGAGGAACATGTTGGCGCCGATCGACAGCGCCGGTGACAGCGCCAGGTTCTGGTAGACGGTTTCGATGCCAGCTGCCCGCCCGTCTTGGGGCCCGCGGAAGTTGACGACCTTGCCTTCCAGCTTGATCTCGCCGTGGTCGGGCGTGATGGCGCCGGTCAACGCCTTGATCAACGAGGTCTTGCCGGCGCCGTTGTCGCCGATGACGCCGAGAATCTCGCCCGGATACAGGTCGAAGTCCGCGCCGTTGAGGGCGACGACGGTGCCATAGCGCTTCATCAGGCCACGCGCCGAGAGTATCGGTTGCAAATCGCTCACTGCGATGCCCTCCGCAAGTACTGATCGATCGCGACAGCAGTGATGACGAGGCAGCCGGCGGCGAACAACTTCCAATAATCGTCGACGCCGGCGAGCGACAGGCCGGTATTGAAGACGCCGACGATCACGGCGCCGAGCACCGAGCCGATGATCGAGCCGCGGCCGCCAAACAGCGACGTGCCGCCGATCACCACGGCGGTGATGCTGTCGAGATTGACCGTGTCGAACGCGATCGGCGACACCGAGCCGACCCGGCCGATCGCGACCCAGGCGCCAAAGCCGCAGATCACGCCAGCGAAGGTGTAGACCGACACCAAGGTCCAGTTGGTGGCGATGCCCGAGAGCCGTGCGGAATCGAGATCGTCGCCCATGGCGTGGACGTGACGGCCCCAGGCGGTGCGGTTGAGCATGTACCAGACCAGCACCGCGAGCAGGATCATCGCGATGCTACCAAGGGTGAAGTTCATGCCGAAGACTGACCAGGAATTGCCAAACCAGAGCAGAGTCGGGGCATTCTGCTCGATGGTGATGGCACGAACGGTCTGCGAGCCGGAATACCACAGCTTCAAGGCCGTGAAGATGCTGAGCGTGCCGAGGGTGACGATAAAGGGGGGCAGCTTGATGTAGGTGATCAGCATGCCGTTGAGCCAACCCATCAGGCCACCAAAGGCCATACCGATGCTGATCGCAAGCAGGGTCGGCATACCGGTCTCGACCGCCAGCCGGCCCATGATAATGGACGACAGCACCAGAATGGCGCCGACCGAGAGATC
>JANNSA010000250.1:0-1642 GCA_031402115.1 Hyphomicrobiaceae bacterium
CGGGCGGCGCAAGCCTTGGATTATCCTGTCGTCGCTCTTCTTTGTCGCCGGCATGGCCAGCCTTTGGATCGCCGAACCCGGCGCCACCGACCGCTTGTGGTTGATCCTGCTCGCGTATGCTGTTGCCGCCGTCTGCGCCGAACTCAACACCGTTTTCGTCAACTCGATGATGCCGGGCATCGTGCCGGAAAGCCAGTTTGGCCGCTATTCCGGCATGAGTTCAGCGATCGGCTATCTCGGCGGCCTGATCGCACTGGTGACGGTGATTGGACTGCTTGTAGGCAATGTCACGACCGGCCGCACGTTGTTCGGCACCGAACCACTGCTGACATTGGACGCAGCATCGCGCCAGGGTGACCGGCTGGTTGGGCCGTTCGCTGCCCTGTGGTTCGCCATCTTTGTGCTGCCGCTGCTGCTGTTCACGCCCGATCGGCAGTCAGGGCCGCCGCGCCCGGGTAGCGGCTGGTCTGGCCTTAAGGCGACGCTCCGTGAACTGCCCAAGCAGCGCAACATCCTGACCTTCCTGATCGCGCGCATGCTCTATGTCGATGGCCTCGGCGCCATCTTCGCGTTCGGCGGCATCTATGGCTCGGCGCTGTTCGGCTGGCAGGCCAGCGAACTTGGCATGTTCGGCATTATCCTGATCGTCTCGGCGATGATCGGCGCGGCGCTGGGCGGCTTCTTTGATGACAAGATCGGCGCCCGCGCTGTCATTCTCATCAGCCTGGTGCTGGCCTTGTTCGCGACGGTTGGCGTGCTGTCGGTCGACAAGACCCATGTCTTGTTCAGCACCGTGGTGCCGGAAAAAGTGCCTGGAATTGGCTTCCTGTCGTCGATGGGCGAACGCGTTTTCGTTGCCTTCGCTACGCTGGTCGGCTTTGTCGCGGGGCCGCTCAATGCGTCCAGCCGCAGCCTGATGGCGCGCTTGGCGCCGCCGGATCGCGTGACGCAGTTCTTTGGCTTGTTCGCGTTCTCGGGCAAAGCGACGTCGTTCATTGCGCCGCTCGGTGTCGCCATGATTACGGCGGGCACCGGCAGTCAGCGGCTCGGCATTGGCATCGTGCTGGTGTTCCTGCTGGCGGGCTTCATCATGATGCTGCGCGTGCACGGCCCGCGCGCCGGTGGCTTGGCGGACGCCAGCGCCATTGCGGCACCATCAGCGCCCGTCGATTGGAAGGGCACCCTGGTCGTAATCGTCCTAGCGGCCTCTGCCCTGGCGGTGCTGCTCGGCTCACGCTGAGCCCGGCGAAATTCTCAACGGCACTGCGGTGCCCAAAGTGGGCTGCGACACAGCCTACGTCAGGCCGTATCGCACCTAGCGCCAGCGCTGCGTCCCGCGACGATGCGATACAGCCTGAAGCAGGCCTTTCGCACCTTATGCCAATCAGCCTATGAACTGACGCACTCGACGATCCATGGGTAGGAGCACAGCGACGCGATGCTGTCCGGCTCGTTAGTGAGGTCCTGCCAGGCTCGGCAGGCGGCGTCGAGGATGGCTTCATAGTCTTCCAGCAGCCGATGCGACAGGAAGCGCACCTTGAGATAGAGCCACAGCCGCTCGACCGGGTTGAGTTCCGGCGAGCGTGGCGGCAAGGCCAGCAGCGTGATCGTGTCGGGCACGACGAGAGCGTTGGCGGTGTGC
>JANNSA010000251.1:0-2313 GCA_031402115.1 Hyphomicrobiaceae bacterium
CCGTGTTCCTGGCGGTGACCGGTGCTGAAGCGCTCTATGCCGATCTCGGCCACTTTGGCCGCCGTCCGATCCAGTACGCGTGGCTGGGTCTCGTGTTTCCGGCGCTCGTGCTCAACTATCTTGGCCAAGGTGCGCTTGTTCTCAATGATCCGGCGACGCTGGAGAATCCCTTTTATCTTATGGTGCCAAGATGGGCGTTGTTGCCGCTGGTCGTGATTGCCACAATGGCAACCATCATTGCCAGCCAAGCCGTGATCACCGGCGCCTACTCGCTGGCCAGCCAAGCGGTGCAGCTCGGCTTGTTGCCCCGGCTCGAAGTTCGCCATACCTCGGCGGATGAGGCGGGTCAGATCTACATGCCGCAGGTCAATCTGCTGCTCTTGATCGGCGTGTTGCTGCTGGTTGCCTTGTTTCAGACGTCGGGCGCCCTGGCGACCGCCTACGGCATCGCCGTGACGGGCACCATGGTTGTCACCGCCACAATGGCTTTCGTTCTGATCTGGAAAGTCTGGCATTGGCCGCTTTGGATAGCTGCCGCTGTCATGGCGCCTTTGCTGGCCATCGATGTCGTCTTTCTGGGCGCCAATGTGTTGAAGATCGCCGAGGGCGGTTGGGCGCCGCTGTTGGTCGCCGGAATGATCGTTGCGTCGATGCTGACCTGGCGTCGTGGCGTCGCCGCGCTCAGGCACAAGGCGGCGCAAAGCGAGATGCTGCTTTCCGACCTGCTGCGGCAGTTGGAGGCCAAGCCACGACAGCGTGTGGCTGGAACAGCGGTGTTCTTGACGAGTGAGCCGAACACGGCGCCAACCGCGCTGCTGCACAGCCTCAAGCATTTCAAGGTCCTGCACGAGCAAAACGTGATCTTGCGCGTGGTGATCGAGCGGCTGCCGCGCATCGCGGACGCCGAGCGCGTGACGATCGAGCCGCTGTCTTCGACATTCACACTCGTGACGGCGCGCTATGGCTTTATGGAAAGTCCCAACGTGCCGGCCATACTTGGACTGTGCCGCGAGCGCGGCCTGAAGTTCGAGATCATGGCGACCTCGTTCTTCGTCTCGCGACGCGCCATGAAGGCAGCCGACAAGTCGGAACTGCCGGCTTGGCAGCAGAAGCTGTTCATGGCGCTAGCGCGCAATGCCAGCAATGCATCCGACTATTTCGGGATCCCGACCAGTCGTGTCGTCGAGATCGGGACGCAGATGACGGTGTAGGTCGATGCGCGGGTGCCGTACTTGTTTCGGACGACACCCGTAGCAACCGGAAGCGCCAAGGCGAATAAAACAACTAACCTTGTGTCGTGGTGCTGCCAACATCACGGCGCATAGTCGAATATTGGCGAGATGCTCGACCGAGCCTACGATGCAGTGGGATTTGTTCTGGAGTGGCTGGGCGATGAGGTTGTGGTGCGCACTGGTGGGAGCGGCGCTGTTTGCCACCGTGTCAGGCCCCGCTGGCGCCATTGGTCCGGTCTGGATGCAACAGGCCGAAATCCGTAGCCAGATGATTGGTCACGTGATGAAGGGTTATTATCGCAGCGGCGAGCGCTGGGTCGACGACTACGCCGCTGATGGCGGTATCAAGTACACGGATCAGCACAACACATGGACCGGCCGCTGGTCGTTTCAGGAGGCGGTGTTTTGCACCTACTACAACGATGGCGTTGACGGCGGCTGCTACATGGTGCGCCAGGTTAGCCGCAATTGCTTTGAATACGTGATCGTCCCCAACGCTTGGTCCGGCAAGGAGCTACCGCCCGAGGCCTCCGACGCTTGGTTCGCGCGCGGTTGGCGCGACCGGGACCCTTCAAGTTGCGAGGGTATTCCGGTCAGCTGAAGCACCTCGGGGGGAAATTGCCAGCCGGCCTGTAAGCCGGGTTCTGTATGGCCGGGGTTGCCCCCGGCGTGGCGGCCATTCATCTGGGACGCCGGTTGCCCGGCGCCTCGTGCAACCAACCCGAACGGCATGGGGTCGCGATACCCTGGCGCCGCCGGTTGCCCGACAGCGCCGCGCCGCTCCTATTCGGTCTTGCTCCCGGTGGGGTTTGCCCTGCCGCGTCCGTTACCGTGCGCGCGGTGCGCTCTTACCGCACCTTTTCACCCTTACCCCTCGACCGGGCGAACCCGGCGTCAGGGCGGTTCGATCTCTGTGGCACTTTCCCTGGGGTCGCCCCCGCCGGACGTTATCCGGCACCGTATCGTGATGGAGCCCGGACTTTCCTCCACCGGATTTGCATCCGGCAGCGGCCGCCCGGCCGACTGGCGAGCGGACTAAGCCTTCGGCACGGGGGATGTGTCAAGCGGCGCGGTAGATATC